>DATDNG010000068.1:0-7923 GCA_036518375.1 Nitrososphaeraceae archaeon
CGTAACTTGCCACGTCATTTGATAAAACTCTTTCTTGTGCATCTGCCAGAGGAACAAACTCTGTTGGGCGATAAGTTTTTGACCAATCAATACAAGAAAAAAAATTTTTTAACGCGATGTGTACATACATATGATTCGTAGGACCATGACGTTTTTCTTCAGATAGGATATGTCTCACAACTGTTATCATCATTACCATTAACCAACTAATAAAAGCCTTCATGTGGAGCCGTTGTATCTCCAGATGGCAGCGGCATCACAATGCGGTTTGCAACAGGCCCAATGCTTCTCCTTTACCTTCCGGGTATGTTTGTTATAGTTTAGACATAACGTTATTGCTCACCAAGAGACGCTATAGTAAGTGCAGTCTGAAGTAAATAAAATAAATTGCTGTAGTTTGCTAGCTTGGAAAAACATTGAGCCGCCTCCTATCATAACATCTAATTTCAGTCATTAGACATTTGCTTAAATAGTTCTGTGCTGTATTTATTATCTAATGAGTTCTATACTCATAGAGGATATAGAAAAAGAAGCAGAAGGGATACCAGTGTGCGGTGCAAACTTCTCTACGCCAGTATCTAGTACAGCAGAATACATTGAACAGATTCATTACACAATAGGAAATAAGCAGTATATTGAAAATGCAGACTAGAGAAACAACAACTAAGGAATACGATATGTAATGTTGAATATCAGATCGATCACCTCATAGTATTAACACTGGCATAGTTAGGGAAACAAAAAACAGAAATACAGGACCGGTAATTTTTCTCTTTTTTTGCATCTTCTCACCTGGATCACACTTGGGGGAAAAGCCATCGTCCTGATGGGGACCAACTAACATTTGCATGGAGATAGAGTCGCAATCTAATTAACCAATTTTCATATTCAAATGTCTTTGCATTTGTTAGCATTTGTTAGCATTTGTTAGCATTTGTTAGCATACTGCTTTTCGCTAGTACCTGTTACAAAGAAATAGATTGCCGTTCTAATGAAAGCCATCAATGATTTGATTAATACATAGTAAGTAATAATAGCCATAGTCAATAATTCTTTGATAGAATCATGTTTGTTGAGGAGATGAATGCAACGCAAATTAAAAAAGTGAATAATGAAACTGTGGCTATATTGGTATTTGGTGCATGCGAAAACCATGGTGATCACCTTCCATTTGGCTCGGATTTTATTGTTCCTATGGATCTAGCAAAAAGGATTAGTAAAAGAATTGGAAATGCAATAGTGTTTCCAGCTCTACCATATGGAGTTAGCTTACACCACGCCGAATTTAAAATGACTATGAGTTTACAACCCGATACGCTTGTAAAAGTTATCGAAGATCTTTTTCTAAGTCTTGTTAGAAATAAGATAAGTAGAATACTCGTAATAAATGGACATGACGGAAATATTGCCCCCATAGAATTGGCTGCAAGAGTAACAAAGGACAAATATCCTGATGTAGTAATTGCATGTATAGAATCATGGTGGGTGTTGGTTGGAGAAATAAGAAACGATCTATTTCAAGTCTGGAATGGACTTGGTCATGGTGGTGAAGCTGAAACATCTGTTATGCTTGCTATACGTCAAGATTTGGTAAACATGGATCTTGCCCCAGAAGATGTGATTCCAAAATTACCTGACAACGTAAGAATATATTGGAAATTCAATGAGTTAACAAATACAGGAACGACTGGATCTCCAAAGATAGCAACTATCCAAAAGGGCGAGAATGCATTAAAATCGCTTGAAGACGTCCTTGTTTCGTTTGTAAATGAGATGAAAAAACATGATTGGAAGTATGGATTACATATTACATAGTATGGACGTTAACATCAATCTAGCTAGGATCATACTATTAAATTCGTTAGAAATCCTAATTATTTGAAAGGGATTTATCATTTGTTAATCGAGATGCTTTGAGCTACAGATGATGGAGGGCCTATTGCTGTCTTTCAATTGTTGTTATTAATTTCATTTTTCTTATGAAATAATTTTAGCATTCAAGTATCATTGTCTTATACCTCCTTCCACTCCACCACATGCTCAAGCATAAACTATAATAAATTGTGTTTTATGTGATTCTGATGAAATGAATAAAGGCAAATTATTCATTGTGGGAGTTGGTCCAGGCGACCACCAACATATGACCTTTAGAGCAAAACAAGTCATTGAAGCGAGTGAAATTATTGTTGGTTACGATACTTACATTTCATTGGTTGAGGATCTTATCGGTGGTAAGGAAGTCTACCGATATGCTATGACTCAAGAGGTTGATAGAGCTAACCAAGCGATCCATTTTGCAGAAAATGGTAAGGTAGTATCACTAGTATCTTCAGGGGATCCGGGTATCTATGGCATGGCTGGTTTGATATATGAAATACTTGCTGACAAAGGATGGAACAAAGAAAATGGAATATATATCGAATGTGTACCTGGTATTTCTTCTCTGAATTCTTGTGCTGCTTTGGTTGGCTCGCCACTCATGACCGACTTTGCAGTAGTGAGTATGAGCGACCTCCTGGTACCCTGGGAAATAATTGTAAAACGTGTAGAGGCTGCAGCCTTAGGCGACTATGTGACTGTTATCTACAATCCGGCAAGCAAGAAGCGTGTGCATCAGTTAAGAGATACTAGAAATATTTTCCTAAAGTATAGAGAGCCATCAACTCCTGTAGCAATTGTTAAAGGCGCATTCCGAGAAAGCCAGACGGTACTTATGACTACTATTGATAAAATGCTAGAACACCAAGACATGCTTGGAATGATCACGACATTAATTGTCGGCAACTCATCTACTTTCAATTACAACGGTATGATGATAAATCCAAGGGGATATAGATCGAAATATGAACTTGTCAAAGAGACACCTGCAACGTCTACTCCATCTACAAATCTTTAGCACTCTTAATTCCAATGCATTATAGCTTCTCCTTATCGTTTTGTATAACAATAACAATTTGACATGTGTGCCACATTATAGTATCTTCAGTAACCTATTTTTCATGACATCATACCGGATTAGAATTACAGTAAAAAATATTATTTGTCAAAAACAGGATCTATTAGAGAAATTGTAAATCTTGCTCTTTGCTACGAAAATAATTACGTATGGGTTCTATTATCTTGTTAATGTAAGAGGCCGTGCTACTTTTTAAGTCCATCGGATGGATTTTCTTGTTAATAAAATCTTGTTCGACCTCGTTGTAATTTGTGTATATAATGTTACCACCATATTTTAATGGCCTTTCAACATTAAATTCCTCAAATTCGTGAAATATGATGTATCTAATCAGTTCGAGTATAGGGTTTCTCTCAACAATGCCAACAGGGCAAAACGCCCTGTTTATCTTCTCTCTTATGGTATTTTCATCATCGTGAATTATAATTCCACTTGTTGGCTTACTCTTGCTCATTTTACTTGAAATCTTTATGTCATCGAGTGTATCTTCAGATAGTCCTAATTTGGTGGGTTCTGACAGTCCTGGCAGTAAATGATGATGTAATGAAACGGGGATTTTCCATCCTATTCTAGGGAATACCTCTCTAACCAACATGTGTATTTTCCTCTGGTCCATTCCCGCATGTACAATATCCAAATCTAATGCTTTAATGTCAACCGATTGCATTATAGGATAAAGCAGCTGCGAAAAATCGAGGGTGTCTCTCTCACTTCGGCCCATGATCGTCAATGAACGCGTTATCCTTGACAATGTCATATGCTTGCTGAAACGGACAAAATTTTCCCAGTAATCGGATGAATTTTCATAAATCTGACTACCGAGTAGTATGTTAACACCCGGGCAGAAAAACTTGAACGCATCAGAATAGTACTTTGAGACCTCCTTGATCTTATCCCAGTTTCCCATTAACTTGTTGTTGATGTACGTGTGCCAATCAGCTAGAAATACAGTGGAATGTATTTGAGCCTTGATAAAATCATTGATTTTAAAACCTGTTAAAATTAGGCTACCTAGGTGTAATTTGCCTGATAGTTCCAATCCAATGTAATGCTTTGGATACGCTACTGTTTCCAAAACATACTTCAATTGATCTTTTGTAACAATCTCTTCAGTTGGATCTCTTGCAATAAGAAGTAACCTATCAGTAATATCCATTTTATAAAAATAAAAGGGTTATCTGTATTAATTTTTGCATTCCATGTCACTTTGATATGTTTGCTTTATGAATATTGAAGATTTATGTATTGCACAAAGCCAAACGGTATTTTGTAATTATTTTTCATTCAAATCTGATCAAAATCTGATCAAAATATTACTGATGAGGATATGAATTGCATCCTGCCATATCATGTGTATATTATATCATAGGAGGATGACGTTTGCAACTTTACATTCCTGCGTTAACTACATATGATCTACAACATTTTTGTAAATCAATCTGGATGACATACCGCATTTGTTAATTACCTTTGAGATTTAGTATTCTTGTATTTGGTCTGTGTCAAGAAATTTGTCGTAAAGAGCTAAATCGAGTATTGTAAAAAGTTAAATTGAGTTACATAACTAGTTTCGACATTTGAAACCTAATGCTAGTGTGGGTGTTGTGTCTGCACAAACGAAGGTATCAACAGGAATGGCTCCACACAATAGCAAAATCAAAGTCAATTATAATAGGAAAGCCGAATCAGAATTCTTCGTTGATAATTCTGCTCTTGCTGGCTTTACCGGTGAGCGGATCCTGTACATGGCTGTAAGAGAGCTGATAGAAAATTCATTAGATTCTTGCGAAAGTAATCAGACCCTGCCTTATATTTCATTGTCTTTAAAGCTATTAGACCCAGTCAACGATATGTGGCTTGTTGCTTGCGAAGACAACGGCATTGGAGTTCCATCTGATAAAGTCCCTGTAGCAGTTTGCTCTTTCTTAACCTCTGGAAAATATGTAGAAAAACAACAACGTGGCCTATTTGGTGTTGGCTTAAAAATGATTGCAGCATTTTCTACGAAGGACACGGATCATCCACTCAAAGTATGGACAAAGTCGCATGAGGAAGGATCAGAATATTATTTTGAGCTTAGAACAGATATTGGCACAAACAAGCCGATAATTCTTATCAGGAAAGTACTGAAAACCGATGAACGAGTTATCAAGGCTGACTCTGGCTTCAAAGTTCAAGCAGTCTTGCGTGCTCGGTTATCTCCGATAACCAAAAACAGGATTTATGATTACATTAGTCAAAGCAGTATTGTCAATCCGTATGCTGTACTAGTCTTTGAATCAGATGAAGGCAAGGTTGTCTTTGATAGACGAACAAAGATGATGCCACAGCCCGCAAAAGAAGTATTGCCTCATCCAGGAGACATGGACTTGAAAACGCTAAAAAAAGCAATATTGAATTTCACAAACCAAAAGACCACCCTATTAGGTGTATTATGTAATTCATTTCAAAAGCTATCTGCCGAAAAGGCTAAAGAAATTATCACTAGATCGGGAGTAGAAATAAAGGGAGCCGACAAATATAATGAACATGAATTAATTAAAGTTGTTAATATCTGCAAACAGACTAAATTCCAAATACCTAATACTGATCATCTTAGCCCAATTGGAGAAGAAATTCTAACTGCAGGTATGACCTCAGAATACGCTATAGTTATAAACAAGCAGACACCTCCTACAGAACACTCACAGCCACAATTGTCAATCAAGATATTAAAACCATCATTGACGACCTACTCATCTAAAATATGCTTGATCAATAACAGACCAACTATCGTAGAATGTGGAATCGCTTATGGCGGCGACATAAGTTCATTTAAGATATACAGATTCGCAAACAAGATTCCGTTATTATACGATGAGGGTTCGGACGTGGCAAGAGAAGTAGTTTCTGAAGTAGAGATTAACAAGATGGGAATCTCAAAAAAAGAAGTAAAAGAAAAATTTGCGGATCCTGAAACCAAAGTTGTTCGAGCCGTAGAACTACTTCCGATTCATATTTTCTTTCATATTTGTTCGACGAAAATTCCATACAAGACTGCAGGCAAAGAGAGTATTGCATCAGAAGGAGACTTGAAACGATACATGAAATTATGTTTAGCTGATCTATATAGGAAGGTAAGTGCGCAGATTCGTAAGGAGTTACGAATGAAAGAGGCAGAAAGTAGATTACATCTTTACAAATATTACATTCCTTTAATAGTTAACGCAATTTCCGAATCGATCAAGGTTGACTCAAATAGACTTTCCGAAGCATTTACAAGGATTGCAGAACGACATGTCAGAGGAGAAGTTAAGGATCCTATTGCAGAAAGAGAGGATAAAATTACGGGAGAAAGAATCGACGGAGAAATACATGAGACAACTGAAGTTGAAGATAAAATTTTGATAAGCAGAATGTCTCAGGATAATCAGCATGAAGAAAAGAACAGGAAAACTGAAAGAAAGAACCAGCACTCAAATAAAAAGAATACTCAGGAAAAAGGCCAGACAACCTTGGATATCCTAAATGTCCAAAAAAAGACAAGGAGAAAATAGATGACAGCGACAGATAAGCGCCATCAAGAAGTTGTTAAAAAAATTAAACTGATAATGAGAGACGTTAGCAAGGACATAATAACGGAAAAGACAATGCCCGTTTTAGACGTTCCGAAAGTCGGTTACGATAATACTGTTTGGTCCGATGGAAAGAGGATGCTTACCATAGGAAAAAAGACTGTCCAGGTAAGTCCTGATAGTACAAAAAAAATTCCCACTTTTGCCCAATACATAGTTATGGCCAGTGCAATCCGAAGATTACTTGATGAGGAAATGGAAAGTACAATCAGGGGCATGTATTATGCTACACTCAGCACTGTCGGCGATGAAAAGAACAAACAAAAGTTCTGGAATAGTCAAGAAAATTCTGATGATGCGATCAAAGCTGTGGAGTTGCTTACAGGAATACCAAGAGAGGAATTTTCTGTTACATCCAAACCAAAAGGGATGGTTTCCGGTCCGATTATGCTGCGTGTAGGCGGCGATCTCATTGACTGCAACTTGGGAAGCAAGGCAACATCACAATTAATCCCTACCAATATCCGCGATGTTGAAATTGTAAATGTAAAAGCGGATTTTGTAATGGTAGTAGAAAAAGATACAGTTCTCAATAATATTCGAAAATCTGGGTTCATCCAAAAATATAACGCAATCCTACTTACAGGATCCGGAGAACCTGACAGAGCTACAAGAATGATGGTTAAGACACTAAATGAGGAATGGAAAAAACCAGTGGTAATCTTTGCGGACGCCGATCCTTGGGGTTTGGGTATCGCACTTCGTTATAAAATCGGCAGTGAGTCACTTAGCTATGACAGTGATAGACTGGTTACTCCTGATGTCAAAGTACTAGGCATGTTATTCTCTGATATCTATGAATACAACATCCCCGAAGTGGCTAGGTTAACTGCCTCCGATGAAGATATTAATAGAGCTAATGATATGAAAAAGAAACCTTGGTTGCAGGATAAACAATGGCAGAAGGAATTAAATCTATTTTTGCAACGTAAAGAGAAATGCGAATTAGATGCATTCTTTAAACATGGATTCAAGTATCTGGCAGAAACTTATTTGCCCCAAAAGTTGCGAGAAGCCAACATGATTTAGGATATTGTATATATTTTGACTATTTGACCTTCATATTGAAGCTCTGGAAGTTTAATAATACCGGTCTCTATAGCATTTGCAAACCACTCTACATTATCAACAGTTAAGCCTTTTCTCTTGAATATTTTATATGATTTCAAATTACCTGCTGGCGCAACCGTTGAGCAACTGGCCGCTTTCATTCGTGCATGCGTAATAGCAGGTGGTGATGATCCCACCCGCAATGAAGATGGTAGCTTTACGTGTACATTCCCATCACCACCACCAAAATAAACCTGTCCTACCCCTACAGGATCAAGAAACACGAACCCCGACAGTAGTCAC
>DATDNG010000069.1:0-10530 GCA_036518375.1 Nitrososphaeraceae archaeon
AATCTAAAGACACGTCTTCTTGCAATGATGAATAAAAAGCAGATTTATAGTACGGTACTAGCTTGTGTTGCAATTTCTGCAACACTTGTAGCATCATCGTTAATCGCAGGCATTCAATTTACACAACCAGCACTAGCACAAGTAACAGCACCTACGCCTCCGCCTCCTCCAGCTGCAAGTACAAAGAAGACTGCAGCTGCTGCAGGAGTGCCGACGTTGGGTAAACAGGTCAATTGGCAGGGAACAGTTTCTTCTCTACCTACAGTTCCAAGTCTAACTGGACGTTCAAGAGGAGATCAGGTCGCAGTAATTTTACCACCTAGGAAAGATAGCGGACTCTATACTGGTGTACTTACATTCACCGCAAGCAAGCCTGTCGCAGTTCAAGTATGGAATCAGTTGAATGGTGTGAGTAGCACTACCCTGATACCTAGAGAATTTGGGGCAATAGCTCTATCTTCAGCATCACCAACTGGCAAATCTTATGCTTTAGCATTAGTGGGTCCTCCAGGTACTTCTGGTTCAGTCCCATTCACAGGTAATGGAATAGCACTTCATGGCACCGCTCCATTCATTGCAACATACTCTCTGACTGCAACAACTTCGCCGGCAACTGTAAAAAATAACATTACCAGTGCTACTACTGCAGCTGCAGCTTTGGGTACAGCTACTGGTGGTCCCTCATTAGGCGGTGGTGGCTCCTCATCTGGCGGCGGTGGTGGCTCCTCATCTGGCGGCGGTGGTGGCACTACTCTTGGCGGCGAGAGAACTGGTCCAGGGCCACAGCTTGGCACAGGTTCTCCAGCTAGAAGCAGGTAGTCAACGGTCAATAACTGACCTGACACATTATTTTTTATTTTTTTAAATTTTTAAGATATTTATCATCGACTAAAATATTTATCATTGATTTAGGCTAGCGCAAAGTTTTAATCAGATTTGTCAAGCGGGTAGATATATTTATGATACAATACGATCTGGCCTTTTTTTACCTCGAAAATTCTGTTTGATGGTATGAGTTCAAAGTTTTCAGATAGCCTAATAAATTCCGGAAGGGGGACTTCAATAATCGAATCAAAGTCACGGTAGCTGACTGAATATAGATCAGGATTGTCTGCGTACAAAGCTTTACTAAAAACCTCTTCAAGTATACCTTTCCTTGTCATATTTTATAGTTCATCAATCCTCCTGCCTCCACTATCTTTGCAATCAACTCTGGAAATGGCTTCATAGTATAAGATTCGTTTCTTGTCAAATTATTAATTTTATTCTGCTTTATATTTATTTCAACTTCATCTTTATCTGAAATTTTGTCCACAGTTGCTTCCTCGATTTCTATTGGTAGCAAATATCCCCCGTCTACTGCATTTCTATAAAAAATTCTTGCAAATGAAGGAGATAAAATTGCCTTAATGCCCGCATACGATAGGGCGATAGGTGCGTGTTCCCTACTTGAACCACAGCCAAAATTGCTTCCTGTTACCAAAAAATCACCTTGTGCTACTTTAGATGGGAATTGAGGATCGAGTCCCTCCATGGCATGTTTTGCTAATTCTTTGTGGTCATGAATTTTAAGGTAAGGGCCAGGAATAATAACATCTGTATCAATATTTGCTCTTTTATACTTATGAACAATGCCTCTCATTGCAGTCATCATAATCTTTGTAATCACCAACTAACTGAGGATCTTTTTCCTGTCAATTTTTTTCCTGTCAATTCACTAGATCCCTTGGATCCGTTATCTTGCCAGTCAGGGCAGATGCTGCAACTACAATCGGTGATGCAAGGTAAGTTTGTGATTCCACATGTCCCATTCTACCTGGGAAGTTTCTATTTGTTGTACTAACACATATCTCACTCTTGCCTAAAACTCCCATATGAGCTCCGCAGCAGGCTCCACAGGTAGGGGGCCCAACTACGGCACCTGCCTCCAGAAAAGTGTCTACTATGCCTTCTCTCATAGCTTCCATGTAAATTGATTGAGCAGCTGGTAACACTTCTGTCCTTATCTTTACTTTCTTGCCTTTTAGTAGTTTGGCTGCCAATCGCAAGTCTTGAAGTTTTGCACCTGTACATGAACCAATATATGCCTTATCTATTTCTATTCCTTGTAATTCTCTGACTGCAGTTACGTTTCCGGGGGAGAAGGGTTTTGCTACAGTTGGTTCTAACTTCTCGATTTCATAAGTATAAACCTCAGAAAACCTTGCATCAGGGTCTCCTAGGACAGGAAAATACGGTGTATTCGTCCTTTTGCGCAAATATGCATCAGTGGTGGTATCTGGTTCAATAATTCCATTCTTTGCTCCAGCTTCTGTAGTCATATTGGTAAGTGTCAGGCGCTCGTCCATTCCAAGTTGCTTTATTACATCTCCTGAAAATTGCATGGCCTTATAATTGGCGCCATCGGTTCCAACGTCACCAATAATCTTTAATATGATATCTTTGGCCATGATGTGGTCCGGTTTTTCTCCCATCAGTTTGAACATCATGGTCTCAGGCACTTTAAACCAGATCTGACCATTCATAAGCACATATGCTATATCTGTATGACCAAGGCCAGCAGAAAATGCTCCCAAAGCTCCAGTAGTATTGGTATGGGAATCACCTCCAACATAGACCTCACCTGGAAGTACCAGTGCTTCCTCATGGGACAACGTGTGACAAATGCCATATTGACCCAAACCGTATTTGTAATGTTTTTTTATACCATATCTCTTTGTCCAGTTAGACAATGCGAGTATGTTCTGGGCCGAAACTATATCTGCAGCTGGCACAAAATGATCTTCTGTCACCCAGACTCTATCTGGATCCCAAATACGTTCAAGTCTTTTCCCCTTTTTTTCCCACTCATTAAATACTTTGATAACACCTGGCCCAGAAACATCATGTATCATTACCTTGTCTATTCTCGTAAACAATACGTCTCCAGGTACAACTTTGGGTTTGTTAGATGCCCTTGCAAGTATCTTTTCGGTAATTGTCATTCCCAAATTGGATTCACACTGTATATTATTCAACAGCTACCTATTTATTTGCAGATTAAAACTTTTTGCATTGAATTGAAATCCAGACCAAAAAAGTATATGATGATTATTGCGTAATAATTCAATAGATTGGAAATTCTGACAATATCAGTACCAGTTAAAAAAACCAAATTTGATCTGTTTGACAGTTTAACTCGCTCCGGTTTTAGATTTAGAGAAAATGACATCCTGATCTTATCAAGCAAGTACGTTTCTATGAGCGAGGGTTCAGTTGTAAATTTGAACAAAATCAAAGTTAGCAAAAAAGCACAAAACCTTGCCTTTAAATATCATATGGATCCCAAAATTGCAGAACTAACGCTACGGGAGTCAGATTATATCTACAAAGGAATTCCCGGTTTCTTGCTTGCCGTCAAAGACGGAATGATGGCTCCTAATGCAGGCATTGACAAGTCAAATGTGCCTTCGGGATTCGTGATATTGTACCCTCAGGAGCCTTTCAAATCTGCAGAGAACTTGAGGCTAAAATTTCTTGTTAATTTAGGGATCAAAGTCGGTGTTGTCATTGCAGATAGCCGTTTGATGCCTACAAGAATTGGCACTACCGGCGTCGCAATAGCCATTGCTGGATTTGAACCCGTTGAGGATCAAAGAGGAAAAAAGGATTTGTTTCGCAATGTTATGCGAGTTACATTTAGGGCAGTTGCAGATAGCTTAGCGTCTATGGGGGTAGCCATGATGGGTGAGACTGATGAATCAACACCCATTGCAGTAATACGGCAAGCAAAAGTGATTGCTACAAATAGAAAACTCTCTTCACATGATATCGTAGTAGATCCCATACAGGATATTTATGTCAGAGGACTAGAACGCTGAAAATAATTTTTTCAATATAAACAGATTTTCATTACATAGCATTTTAATATTCCATATTATGACATATGATAGCTGCTATAATAGATGTCTGAATTCCTGACAATATATCCAAGACGTATAAATGTCGTAAGAGGATTGCAAGATTTCATCCGACGTGAAGAAATCGAGCTTGATCATTTAAGTTTAATGGTTAAAATAAAAAGAGACGAAATAATCAGAACACTAACTTCAGAGGGTTTTAGACGAGTTAAATTAGAGAACAAAAAGCCTACTCAGATAGGTAGCGGTTTTACAAAGAAACTCACTAAGCCTTGGGAAATGCACGTTAGACTATTGGACATGCAACAAGGTTTGATTGCAATTCAGGCAGAAGTGGAGATATCCAGAAAATATATTCAACATATTCGCTCAGTAAGAGCTCCAGTTATATATGAAATAGAATCTATCTTAAAAAAACACAGAATAGAATATAGGATATGGAATGCTAAAGTAAGAGATTATATTACTAACATTATTGATAACCATCAAATTAAACTCAATGCTCCAAAATTACCTCCTATACCTTGGAAACCCATGTTAGGGGTTGCAATAACTATAGGGTTAATGAATGCATTAAAATTTATGGGTGTAAATTTGTAGATGTTCTTTAATGCAATAAACGATGAACCTTGCTTCTCAACTTCAAAAATATCAGTCTCCTACTACATTACGACATTTTGTATAATTTCTTAAGTGCCTTGCATCAATCCAATAATACTTTTTATCCATTTGAAAACTGCAACATCAGTCAATTTTAGGATTTGGGAATGTTCCTGAGTGACTCCAGAAAAGCTGCATTCAAAAAGTAATCATCTATGAGGTAAATACATCTCTTAATGTTACGAAGTAATGAAGAAGTGGCCGCAACCAACACAATTGAATTTTGAATGGTTATGTATTTGTTATACCTTAAAGCCATCTTTAGCAATGTTGAAAGGTTTACAAAATATACAATTCATAATCTCAAATTGCATTAACCCTTTTTACTATAGTTAATACGTCTTCATCAATAAGTGCATGGTCTAAACCTACTTTCTGACCATCATATTTTGCACTCCTTCCCCATATGTTTGCAAACCTAAAGTCTTTTACCATATTACGATGGATCTTATTACATACATCCCCAACAGTACAACCTCTACGCATAATCATTGGCTCTTTGTAGTCTGTTTCCTGGTTCTTGGGCCGCATATAAATTCTAATAAAATCCAATTTTTCGTATATAGATACTTTCAACGCATCTACATTGATATTTCCATCGGCAGAAATAGGGATAAATTTATCTCCAATCTTTGATTGAACTTCCCTTACAAACCCTTGATTTACAAGATCTATTTTGTTCAATACTATTAGAGAGGGAACATAGACTCTATTGCCATTTAACACATCTATTAATTGATCATCTGTCAATCCTGGTTCTCTTATGGTGATTCGACCGTTGTGTATGCCATAAATACGCAAAATTTCCTTGATTAGATTTTCAGTCACCCTTACAGGGACCTGTATATTTATAGAAATTCCACCCGTAGACATCTTTTCAATTATAACGTCAGGTGGCTTCTGGTCTGCCTTAATTCCTATTTCAGACAACTCTTTCTTTAAAACAGCCAAGTGGTGAGGCTGAAATACGTCAAGAACAATTAAAAGGAGGTCTGCATTTCTAGCCACTGAAAGCACTCGTTTGCCAAGACCCTTCCCTTTTGCTGCTCCTTCAATTATTCCAGGCATATCAAGAATTTGAATTCTTGCCCCATGGTAATCCAGTATTCCAGGAACGGCAGTAAGCGTAGTGAATTGATACGTTGCAACTCTGGATTTGGCGTTCGTAAGGCGATTAAGAAGTGTAGATTTACCAACGCTAGGTAGTCCTATAAGCACAACAGTAGCATCGCCTGTCTTTCGAACATCAAAACCTGCATTTCTGCTTCCAGTAGACAATGTTTTGCCATGTGTATTTTCGTCCAATTCTCGTTTAAGACGGGCAATTTTTGCTTTTAGCAGGCCAACGTGGTATTCAGTAGCTTTGTTAATCTGTGTTTTGTGAATTTCTTCTTCGATATTTCTTATCTTCTCTGGAATACCCATGTGAAAGTCTTAGATTAATTAAGATATTTACCTTTTCACTTGTGAGAACAGAAAATCTATTATGTTAAAATCTATTATGTTATATACAGTTTGATCACAAGCAAAAATGCAGGATGTCCTAATGGATCTATTATATATATCTTATGTAGATCCTTATAGGATATAACAATAACAATAAGTAGATTGCAGATAAGAGTAAAGAAAAAGATGCTAAAGGCATAGTAGTGGGGGCTAGGCAAAAGCAATTTCTTCTACTAAAACGAACAAGACAGAGAAGTTGAAGCAGGCGGTGCTGGGACAGAAGTTGGAAGGACAGATGATCCGTTAAAACAATAGAGCAAAAGAAGCAATGACACCTGATAAAGAAAAAGAGCATGAACTGACTGTGGTAAAGAGAGAGATCCAAGTGATCAGAAAATTGTAGAGCCAGGACAAGTTGGAACAAATCCCGAAGAGGCAGCAGAAAGGGCCAGAAGAAGCGGTATGACAAAAATAACAGCTGGTATCACTGAAACTGGAAACAAATCTGAGCAGGCACTGCAGGGTCAAACAGATAGAAGATTAAATGAATTTAGAAAACTGATCTTGTCATTTTTTATAAAATTACATGGTACGAATTACGTATCTGAGGAATCAGAAGCATGAAGCATTGAGTTTGATTTGATGGCTTCTGAATTTGTTGATAAGATTCGATGATTACGTACTCTTTTCATTCATATGGAGTTTCACTTTTTAAATATACCTCCAAAAGCGTTACGCACGTTCCCAACAATCCCTTTACGATTTTCCTTCTTCTCTATAAATTTGAAACATGCTGAACATAACGCTCGCAAATTAGCTGGGCGGTTATCTTTCAAAGAGCCGTTGATGTGCTCAAACCTAGGATGGACGCTTGCATTAAATTTCACTGAACACTTTTGACATCTATGATGAGCTCTTTCTAATACAGTCTGCCGTATACTCATTGTAAGATGTTGATATTTACTTTTATCAATTTTCTGATTTGGAGCGTCGCCGCCAAAGAATGACAATATTTAACAGAATGACTCAGCCCAAACTTAATTCTTACGGAAATATTATTAGTATTTGCTTATAGCGAGATCTAATAAATTAATGAGCTATACAAAATTCCGGTGGCATTTCGAACTGATATCTGCAATTCGCAAAGGTTCGGGAATCCATTCTTCACTTTTAACTAATTGTTTAACAATTCTTATTGATGATTCTAGACTCAATTTGTGACCGACACTTATATAGATCGATTTCTTGCCTTCGCCTTTTATTATAAATCCTAGGATGACTCCGTCATGTTCTATAAATTGATCTTCTCTTACATCACCAAAAAGCAGAGATTTTGCGATTCCTATGGTGGGCTTATTCATCGTTACGCCGATGTAGCATGCTAATCCACATCTTCTAGGATGTAATTGCCCATGTCCGTCAATAAGCAAAAGTTCAAAATGATTTTTTAAGAATTTCAATGTATTCATTATTGGTTTGGATTCTCTTAACATAAAGAGCCCTGGGATGTAGGGTTGCTTTACAGTACTTTTGACGTTGACACACTCAACTAGTTCTAGAGTATTTTTTTCAATCACTGCCGCTGAACAATAGGCAATATCTTTTTTGTAGGAGACATCTATGCCGCACACATGCTTTATTTCGGTATCGAAAATATCATATGTAATGACCTTTTTTGCAATTTCTTTTTGTAATCTTATAGTGTCAGCGTAAAGTGACGATGAAGTCAATGATGTATGGACAGCTGATGGTGGTAATATCTACATGTCGTTAGCAAATTTTTTATAAATAAAGTGTAATTTATAAAAGTTCCTTCCAGCATTTCATCTTCTGCAAGCATTGAAACATTTTAGACATGTAATGGGCTGTATGATAACATTTAAAACGATTGATTGATCCTGCTTCTAACAGCACTTTTCTCATCTCTGTAGATCCGCCATGAAATAACACATCAATATGGACCGGGTGGGATTTGAACCCACGACCACCTACGTTTCCTCTGCCGCATTAATATGGTAGCATGCAAGGCAGGTATTCTACCAGACTTAACTACCGGCCCACAAAGTTATGCCCAAACGATGATAATTTAAGTGTTTTAAACATGGTTTTATTTCTTTAAATTATTAATTCCTTAAATTAATGTTGGATATCTGTCATCTATCTATCTATCTATCTTTTAAATTTGCGTAGCATGGTTATTCTTGGGGTGTGAAAAATAACTTCAACTGTTCAAATTCTTGCAGAAAAACAACTCTTAAATGGAGCTTACTGCGATGGCAGTTCTATACGTAAATTCTATATTGGATAGATGACAGTATAGACTTTTACATAGTCTTTTCCTTTTGACATATATTTTTTAAGCAGTAAGTATTGAGATATTAGCATCATGTCAGGTGAAACCTATTCTCATCCAGAAGTATTATGTGAAACTGACTGGGTTGATAATAATATAAAGAATCCAAATATCAGAATCCTTGAAGTTGATTATGATCCAGAGAATGCTTACAGGCAAGGCCATTTACCATCTGCATATTTGATTTGGTGGAGAAAAGATATCAACGACCAGAGCCGTCGTGACATAATTGATAAACAAAAGTTTGAAGCTCTTATGTCTAAAGTAGGAGCTACCCCAGAAACAGAACTTATACTATACGGTGATTTCAACAATTGGTTTGCTGCTTTTGCATTATGGGTGTTTCATTACTATGGACACAAGAAAATCAAATTAATGAATGGTGGTAGGAAAAAATGGGAATTAGAAAAAAGGAGTTATACAAAAGATGAGCCTGCTCCACAATCTTCAAAATACAGTGCAAAGCCTCCTGATGAGGGGATACGTGCATATTTACCAGATGTGAGGAGAGCAATAGAAAGACTAGACGAAACTGTACTAGTAGATGTTCGTTCTCCAAAAGAATTCTCAGGGGAGATCACCGCCCCACCAGAATACCCAACAGAACATGCACAAAGAGGTGGCCATATTCCTAGTGCAAATAATATTCCATGGGCTCAAGCAGTAAGGGAGTCAGATGGAACTTTCAAAAGTGTGGAAGAACTCAAGGCTCTATATGAGGCTAAAGGTGTGACTGCAGACAAAGAGGTAATTTGTTATTGTAGGATAGGAGAAAGATCTTCTCATAGCTGGTTTGTTTTGAAATACCTTCTTGGGTATCCTTCAGTACGCAATTACGATGGTTCATGGACTGAATGGGGCAATATGATAGGTAATCCGATAGAAAAATAAGTCTTGTATTCTAAGATATTTTAATGCAACAATCAAGACCGTTTATAAAAAAGGGACAATTTTATTTCATTTATGAAGGGAATGATTCCAATTTAATATTGGAAGATAAAACCAAGAGAGGTTTGGAAGTTCGAGAACGTAGCTTTGATGACAAGTATGGCGTTGAAGCAGAAAAGGGAATGATTCACGACGGGGATGGTATAGGACACAGAGTGGGGATCAGATGGTATTTTCCTAAAGCAAAATATTCATTACAACGTGTTGCAGAAATCGCTGAAGAGCTAGAATCTAAATACGCGGCCATTAGAGAATTGACTTGTCCAGACGA
The DNA here is from genome assembly GCA_036518375.1 of Nitrososphaeraceae archaeon. Lineage (GTDB taxonomy): Archaea > Thermoproteota > Nitrososphaeria > Nitrososphaerales > Nitrososphaeraceae > Nitrososphaera_A. The sequence continues at coordinate 9,578 of DATDNG010000069.1, forward strand.
TGTATGAACGAAAAGCTTTTAGCCCTTATTTCATGTATAGTCAAGTATGTCTCTTCTTCTTAAAGACCGCGTATGGGTTATGTTATCTGGAGTTGCAAAAAGAGGTATTTTTCCATTACATGCTAGCAGAATGGGTGTTTTCAGAATCCCAACCGAAATTACGGAACGATCGGATATTTCGAGCATCAACAATGATTTGAAAAACTCTGGATTCAAAATTGATGCATATGCAGATAGGATTTATATATCTTATAAATGGAACGAGAGCAGTATAGATCCAACAACTCAGAAAGATCTAACTGCTGAACTATATGTTACAGTAGAAGTTGTCACAGGTGAGGTAGTTGATATAATTTACCAGATAAAGCCACTTGAGTTTTTCGGAGATCCTTATTGGGTGAAAAATTATAGGCAGAAGGCTGATCAGAATTGCAAAATGATTGTTGATACTGTTATCAGAAACACAAAGATTGGTGACAAATTGATTGCTCATTATCAAAAGTCTGAAAAGCTTTCACTTGAATCAGCTATAGAAAAGTTGGAATCATTGACTCCTTTGGCAAAGAATCCGAAGAATAGGAGTGTTACCACAACAACCACACCTTCTTCTGGCCTTTCTGTAGCAACAGAATCTCCGGCTCCTCCAACACCTGCTGCTATTACTTCAACTGTACCAGCAGCAGCTGCCGCACCTGCAGCTGGTGGCGGCGGCGGCAATACAACTATTTCCCTAACTGGAAGTGGTACTAATTACTCCAAAGTTGATGGACCTATTGATCCAAGTTTCAAATCAAAAAGGCAAGTTACTGGTACTTTTCAGGGTATAAAGGTATGGGGACCAGTAGATCCACCAGGACAGCTAGGTATATGGGGTACAGAAGTAACTGTAGATTTTGATATATGTGTGGCAGATGGTGCATGTATCGAAGCATGTCCAGTAAATGTCTATGAGT
>DATDNG010000070.1:0-14054 GCA_036518375.1 Nitrososphaeraceae archaeon
ACTCATAGACATTTACTGGACATGCTTCGATACATGCACCATCTGCCACACATATATCAAAATCTACAGTTACTTCTGTACCCCATATACCTAGCTGTCCTGGTGGATCTACTGGTCCCCATACCTTTATACCCTGAAAAGCACCTGTAACCTGCCTTTTTGATTTGAAACTTGGATCAATAGGTCCATCAACTTTGGAGTAATTAGTACCACTTCCAGTTAGGGAAATAGTTGTATTGCCGCCGCCAGCTGCAGGAGTAGCAGCAGCAGGAGTAGCGGTACCAGATGTTGGAGGTGTAACAGATGCTGGTGGTGTTGTTGATGCAATAGATGGTTTTTGAACTGTTGCAGTTGCTTTTTGTGTTGAAGCCTTCGCGGCCTCCGCAGCGATTATCTTTTGTCTTGCAACAACACATAATTGCTTATGAACATCCTTCATACTTTCAAGGGTGAGCGGATTGCTATGAATCAGAAGAGATCCGCAGTCTTGACAAATATATTCACTTATCGTGGACACAATATCATAATTATACTCAGTCATTTATCAATTTTTGTATTAAATACGTTGTCAATACATGCTTACTGCTAACGTAATGCTATTTTGGTAAATTGCTCGTGAATGTAAATAAAGATTCCATTTATAGAAGAATAATTCACTTGAGCAACAAAAGGTTTAGAACTATTTGGATATATTTATAGCCTGATTCTGAATTGTCTGGTCTAGGCCGTAGATACTGGCTGGAAGTAATCGAAGTATTACGTACAATCATCCCAGTTTACGATAGAGTTAACAGTGCAATATCTCTTGGTAAGGATAGCGAATTTCGTCAGCAGGGTCTTAGCGGCCATATATTTTCTAGTGATACTGTATTGGATGCTGGTTCAGGTTATGGTAATATGTCATGCCTCGCCATGCAAGAAGCAAGGGGATTGGCAAAAATTATCTTATATGATCCGATTTCAGAAATGCTTGCAATGGTAAATAAATTACCTAAATCTAGCTTGAATAAGACTACTCAGTTGTCTTCAGGAGTTTTTGAGTATATGCCTTTCAGAAATAATACATTTGATGTTGTAATGTGCGGATACTCACTACGCGATGCAATTGAACTTAAACAAGCAATTGCAGAGATGCACAGAGTGTTAAAACAAGGAGGAAGATTAATCATTGTTGACATTGGCAAGCCTGACAATTCTATTCTGAGGGCACTTGTTTCATTTTACCTAAGATATATACTTGGGATACTTGCCTATATTGCTGCTGGAAAAACAGGACTAAAGTTTAAAACTCTATATGGAACTTATCTAAGATGGCCACGTAACTCAGAACTTTATTCATTGTTGATTGAAAGGTTTCAAAAAATAGAATTTAGGAAGGCCATGCTTGGAGGCGCCATTATTATCGCTGCTCACAAGTAGTCTAACGAATCATTATGAAGTCATAACTTTCGTTAAATTGCTGACCTGAAATATAGATAGACCTCGGTAAACGCCATTATTACATTCGTTAGTGAGGAGCAGTATGGCAATATAATAATAACAATACAACTGAAAGACAAATTTTTGGCAATGCCAGAAACAGCATCTGCTACTACCAGAGTGTCACTTATAAATAAAAAATGGTTATTTTGTTAATAACAATAAGAGAATAAGCTCAATAAAATTTGTCAATCTAGAACATTAAAGTACTTTTTACGTAAGAAAGAATGAACTGGTTCAGGGATTCAAGCGAACATATTATAGAATCCAAAAATAGAACACACAGAATGCTATATTGTGGGCTATGTCAAAAATTGATACTCAAATCAGAGTGCCAAAAGTTAAGACAAGATAAACGAGGAAATATGTATGAAGTCAAGCGATATCACTATGATAAATTATCTAAAATAGAACGTGCAGAACGTAAAGAAGAAAAGGAAGTAAAACGGTTGCAAGAATTACCAAGTATTGAATTGGGCAAAATCATAAACTATCACAAAGGAAGAGGAACCCCATCCTTACAGTCTTAGATGAAGTTATAGGGATATCTAATATTATTGGAAGTGATCTATTTTTCACTCATCATTGTTCCAGCATTTTTATATCCTTTTTTTCGATCGTCTAAAATCCATTTTGTTACTAGAATTATGCCAAAGAGCGGAAAAATTCCTATAAATAAGTACGGAAAGATCGCAATATATATCGAAGGATCAAATATGCCCATTTAGCAATTCAACCTACACAATTTCTGCTGTAGCAAAAGTACTGCCTATCTCTGTAATCTTTATCTTGACGCTCTGACCTACTTGTCCATTCTTTACAAATATTATGAATCCTTGGACCCTGGCAATGCCATCGCCCTTTCTACTTATCTCCGTAATCTGTACGTCATATTCCTTACCTTTCTCGACGGGCTTTGGTCCGCCGAAATCTCTGTTAAAGCCACCTGAGCCTCTTCTTTGCTGATCGCTCATCTATCAATTCAGAAATATTGACTGCTTATATAAATACTCAATAGTTTTGTGATAGAGTCGTGATTTTATTCTTGTTTTATAATCATTTGCTTTGCAGCAAAACACCTATTGTTTTGCTTGACATGGTTACACAGCTTGAATCCGAAATTTAAAAAAACACCGATCGATTTAGCATAAAGACGTAACTATGGAACTATTATCGTGAGGTGCGGGGGGTGGGATTTGAACCCACGAATCCCTAAGGAACAGGGGTATAGGAGACCATCTCATATCCTGGCTCATTCTAAGCATCGCACTCTTATGAGGAGACCTGCGCCGTTGGCCAGGCTTGGCAACCCCCGCAAGTTGTAGCTCTGCATGCTTTATTTTTTAAAAAGTGGCTAAAGGAAGTATAAGGCTTTCTATCTAGAGCTTACATATTAATGATATAGGTGAAACACTCCGTTGTATGCTGTATTGTATTGTAGAGTCAACGTACATTATCAGGTGTATTAATATTGCATAAGAGGAGATCCTCCTGCAATCATGAGGTCATTACTACAACTTGCGGATGTCGCTAAGTAAATTTAGCAACTCCAAAACTACACTTTGCCAGAAACTCTTCTATTCTTTATTGACCTTGATAATATCGACTAAAAAATGTACAAAGACCAACCAAGGTTATTTGGAACAAATGGAGTCAGAGGGATTTTCGGAAAAGAACTTACTGTTGATTTGATAATAGATCTTTCTTATGCAATAGCAAGCTATTTCCAGAAAGGACCAATTATTGTAGGATATGATGTTAGAAATTCAAGTCCTATTTTGTCGAAACTCGTTCGCTCTGCTTTGAATGCTGTAGGTCTGGATGTTGGAAATGCCAAACTTGTTCCTACTCCTTGTCTGCAATATGCCACAAAGCGCCTTGGATATATGGGTGGAATAATGATCACAGCATCCCATAACCCTCCAGAATATAACGGAATTAAGGCTATTGCTAATGATGGAGTCGAAGTATCAAGAGAAGATGAATTACGGATTGAATCTATATACTACTCTGGAAACTTTAGCAAAAATGGTGGTTTTGGTCTAGACCTTGTCAATGACTCAATAATAAATTCTTATACAGAGGCAGTATTACAGTTAGTGGATGTTCAAAAGATCAGGTCCCGTGAATTCAAAGTTGTTATAGATGTAGGAAATGGCGCCCAAGCAGCTGCTGCTCCATTGCTGGTACAAGAACTAGGTTGTAAAGCGATTATGATCAATGGTAGTATGGATGGCGACTTCCCAGGTCGCGGACCAGAACCCACTCCAGAAAACCTTCAAGTTCTATCTAACATGGTAATAGACACAGGGTCTGATATAGGAGTAGCCTACGATGGCGATGGTGATCGTAGCTTATTTTGCGACGAAACAGGAACAATCCATTGGGGAGACAAGACGGGTACGTTAATTGTTGAATATTTACTAAAAAATAAACATAATGGCGCCGAGGTCATATGTCCAATAAACACTACAATGGCTCTCTCACTAGTTGCAGAGCAAGCAGGTTCAAAAACAATCTATACAAAAGTTGGAAGTGTAGAAGTTTCAAGAGAAATGGTTAGGCGTAAATCTTACATTGGACTAGAAGAAAACGGCGGATTTATGTATGGAAAACTCAATGAAGTAAGGGATGGCATAATGACTACGGCACTTGTATTGGATATGCTGGCGTCAAATAAGGAAAAGAGATTCTCAGAATTGATATCATCGTTACCAAGGATATTTCAATACAAGTCTAAGTTCAGATGTCCTACAAAGGAAATTGCTGACGATATAGTAAATGCATGTTTGAAACACGGTAATCCTCAAAAGGTTGAAACTTTAGACGGCGCCAAGATGTGGATAGACGAAGAAACATGGATCATGGTAAGGCCGAGTGGAACTGAGCCACTAATTAGAATGTATGGAGAATCAACTGATAAATCGCTATTGAATTCAAAAGTTGAAGAATATAGTAGACTAATTAATAGCAAAACAGTCGGGAGAACATAAAAATATAGACAACACTTTTAAAACGCCTGTTCTTCTCTTAAAGAAGTATTAAGATGATCCCAATGGGTGACAAAATAGACTATGAGTAAACCATATTATGTAAAATTTGAAACTCCTAAAGACCTTGTAAACGCAGTTTATGAAGCTGTACGGCTGGCGAAGCAGAGTGGCAGAGTAAGAAAAGGAACTAATGAAACTACAAAAGCAATAGAACGCGGCTCAAGTAGATTGGTAGTTATTGCAGAAGACGTGGAGCCACCAGAAGTAGTAGCGCATTTGCCAATTCTCTGCGATGAGAGAAACGCAGCGTATGTTTTTGTCCCAAGTAAACAACAGTTAGGAACATCCCTTGGTATAGATGTTGGCTCTGCAGCAGCAACTATCTTAGATGCTGGCGAAGCGCAAAATATAGTCGAGCAGGTTGTCGATTCTATTGCAAACATGAAAGGTAATAAAAAAGGAGGATGATGGTCTAAGATGAGCAAGACGGTAGAAGAGAAGGTTGTTCCTGCAGAGGTTATTCAAATAGTCGGTAGAACGGGCATTGCAGGGGAGGTGATACAAGTCAGGGTAAAGGTCCTGGAAGGCAAAGACAGAGGACGTATTCTGACTCGAAACGTCAAGGGATCGATCAGAATGAATGACATCCTGATGCTTAGAGAAACGGAACGCGAAGCCCGCAAGATAAAGTGATTGAAAGTATTTGTAGGAGACATACTAGATTATGAGTAAAACAGCGACATCTTTACGAAACTGCTCTTTTTGTGGTAGACATGTTGTCACAGGCCAAGGAACAATGCTTGTTAAAAATGATGGTTCGATACAATGGACTTGTTCGGATAAGTGCAAGAAGAATTTGCGCAAATTGAAACGCGACCCCAGAAGATTGAAATGGACCGCTAAATATGTAAAGGGCGGTATTAAGGTAAAGAAATAGTCAGTCAGTATTTTACATACACAACTAACCATGGCTACCGAAAAAACTCTCATAGTTGTTAAGCCTGACGGCTTTAAACGCTGCTTGACCGGGAAAATCCTCTCTAGATTTGAAGATAAGGGATTTAAAATCAAAGACTTAAAATTATTCAATTTTACACCACAAAAAGCTGAGCAATTTTATTCTGCACATCATGCAAAATCATTTTTTAATGAGCTGGTGTCATTTATTTCATCAGGCACGGTGGTAGCATGTATTCTAGAAGGGAATAACGCAATTAATACAGTCCGAATTATGATAGGATCCACCAATTCATTGGAAGCGGCGGCCGGGACTATTCGTGGTGATTTTGGCCTTGGCCTTACAGATAACGTCATCCATGCATCAGATTCGTCTGAAAGCTTCATAAAAGAGTCCCAGGTCATTTTTAGTTAAGTGCAGTTACGACAACCAGTAGTAGTAGTGTTGGGTCATGTAGACTCAGGCAAGACATCATTATTGGACAGAGTACGTGGTACTGCTGTCCAAGCACGAGAGGTTGGGGGTATTACACAACATATAGGAGCAAGTTTTTTCCCTATTGAAACGATCAAGGATATTACTGGGCCACTTTACCAAAAACTTTCCAAATCTGAAACTCAAATTCCTGGGCTACTTGTTATAGATACTCCAGGACATGAAGTCTTTGCAAATCTTAGAATGCGAGGCGGTTCCGCAGCAGACCTAGCAATTGTAGTTGCAGATGTTAATAAAGGCTTTGAGGCACAGACAATTGAAAGTATAGAAATTCTACGAAAAAGAAAGGTCCCATTTGTTGTTGCGGTAAATAAAATTGATATGGTTACTGGTTGGCGCAAAAACTTTTCCCCGTTTATTAGCGAGGAAATGAAAAATCAGGATGTCAATGTCTTGGAAATTTTGGATACCAAAATATACAATATCGTGGGTTCACTTTCCAGGTTAGGTTACAGTTCCGAAGCTTTCTGGAGGGTAAGAGATTTTACTAAAGAATTAGCAATTGTTCCCGTAAGTGCTGCCACGGGAGTTGGTATCCCTGAGCTGCTAGCAGTCCTTGTAGGGCTTGCACAACAATTTATGGGAAGAAGGTTAGAGAGACATGATACAGGGACAAGAGGGATCATACTTGAAATCAATGAAGAAGTAGGCCTAGGTCCTTCTGCAAATGTTATACTTTTGGATGGAATTATAAAACATGGCGATGTCGTTGCAGTGGCAAAAAGAGAGGGCGCAGTTATTACCAAAATCAAGGCATTGCTGCTGCCAAAACCACTCGATGAGATGAGAGATCCCAGGGACAAGTTTAAACCAGTTGATCAAGTAGTATCAGCAGCAGGTCTAAAGATTACATCCCCGGACCTAAATGGTGTTCTAGCAGGTAGCCCTTTGTATGTTCTTGAAAAGAAACAGGATGAAGATATGATAAAACAAATGGTAGAGTCTGAAATTAAAAGTGCCATTATAAATACGGATTCGAATGGAGTGATTCTGAGGTCTGACACTATAGGTTCAATTGAGGCAATCATGGATCTATTAAAAAAGTCAAATGTTCCTATTCGAAGTGCAGATATTGGCCATATTACACGAAGGGATATAATTGAAGCCTCAGCGGTCAAGGAAAAGGATAGGTACTTGGGAGTAGTGCTCGGCTTCAACGTCAGAGTTTTAGATGATGCACAGAGAGAATCACAGGAGCGTAGTGTAAAGATTTTCAATGAACAAATAATATATAATCTAGTACGGACTTACACAGATTGGGTTACATACCAAAGGGAACACGAAGAGTCAATACTATTCAATGAAATACCACCTGTTTGTAAATTTCAATTTATGAGAGGATATATCTTTAGGCGAAACGATCCAGCAGTGTTTGGCGCAGAGGTTCTGGCGGGAAAACTTCGACAAAAGGTTCTAGTCATGAGCAACGATGGTAAAAGGATAGGTGTTATACAGCAGGTACAGGAAAATGGCAAAGCAATTGAAGAGGCCACAAAAGGAATGCAAGTTGCAGTTTCAATCAAAGGTCCTGTAATTGGAAGGCAAATCAACGAGGAGGATACTTTCTATACAGATCTAAATAGCAGACAGGCTAAAATGTTAATAGACCGATTTAGTTACAGGCTAAACGAGGAAGAGAAAGAAGTCTTTAACAACATTCTAAGCCTAAAACGGAGATCCGATCCTGCATATGGGTACCTGTAGGTGCAGGTCAGACATTTCTATGGAAGCTGATTAAATAACGACGCGATAAAGATGAACAAGAGAGCAGCTGGAAAATAGAAACTATAATTATTTATTTATTTATTTATTTATTTATTTCAGACCTGACATTTATTTATTAACTTTACATTTTCCTGTGATACCTTGCTTTACTTTACTGCTGTCTCTTGCGTTTAAGATATCAAACTAAATAATGAAAAATTGTCACCTACTGGTACTTTTGTAAAAGCCCTTCGAGTCCTTTTTCTCCTACTGCGCCTACTGCTCTATCGACAGCCTTCCCATTCATGAATACAATAAAAGTTGGTATAGCATATACATCGAATCGCATAGCTACTCCCTGATTATCATCCACATTTAGCCTTCCAAAGGTTACCTTGTCGCCATATTTTTTGGCTAATTTGTCAAAAATGGGAAGCATAAACTGACATGGTCCGCACCAAGTTGCCCAAAAGTCCACCAAGACAGGCCTGTTTCCTGAGACTGTCTCATCAAAATTTTTCTCAGATAGCTCCATCAAAGCCTGGTTGCTGCTGACATGCATGCCAGAACCTTTTTTATCTTCACTCATGTTCCTATAATTAAGGCAGCGAATTGCTATATAAGATTTTTCGAGTCATGATGTGGTATGTGTGATACGATGGGATAGAATAGGATATTCTTTAGATTAGCTAATCAAGGCGACAACACTAAAACTTGTGCCGTAATTTTTGCATACGAAATTAGAGATCCAATAAAAACCTAATTGTCACTCTGTTTTTCTCCCTTTCTTCTTTGATCTCCATTTCATGATAAGTTATCGCCTTTACCTCTAGCTTGTAATGATGTTTTTCCAAGTTCTGGTCTTCGGCTTTTGCAGTACCTAAAAGTAAATAATGATAACCGTCAAAATTTTTCTCAGATATCTTTACTTTGAAATCAAATAAAATAACGTGCTCCATTAAAATGACTAGCATAACTTTTTCTAACCAATCATAAAGTAAATTTTGAAGATCAAATCCCTGTGCTTTAATTTGTATTTCTTTTTTATCAACAGCAGAAGGAAGAGAAGAAAAATTAGTATTTGTCATGGTATCGGTCAAATCAAACATCGTGTCAACTAGTCCGCGAGCAGAATTCTCAAAAGCCTCATCTAGAGTGCCACCATATGCCTCGATTAGGGCATCTGTCATATGATCAAGATACCTGAATCTTCGTTCTGACACACATGCATCTTTCAAATCTTACTTATTATAATTGATCGTAAAATCTAAATGTCAACGATTATTGCTCTCAATTGTGAAATTTGAACTTCCTCGCGGGATGAGGGACCTTGAATATGAAGAGCTTTATAACATTAATTATATTGAGGAAAAGTTTGTTGAAACTACTACATTATTTAACTTCAAGTTTATGGAACCTTCACCAATAGAAATGCTCTCTACACTTGAGACAAAAAGTGGTGCTACTATATCAAATGAAATCTATAGCTTTAGTGATAAAGGAAATAGAAAAGTTGCATTACGGTTTGATCTTACAATTGGATTAACAAGGTTTGTTGTTGCAAGAAGAGATCTGAAGATGCCTGCCAAGCTTGCAACATTTGCTGGCGTTTGGAGATACGATGAACCACAAGCAGGAAGATATCGATACTTCCATCAATGGGATATAGAGATTTATGGTTCTTTTGGCCATGAATCTGACGCCGAGATAATTGAATTTGTTTCGGTATTTCTAAAAAAATTGGGGTTAACCGTTAGAATTGAGGTTAATGATCGCCAACTAATGGAAGAATTTGTCAGAAATCATCTTGGTATTGAAGATGAATACATGATCCTCGAAATGTTCAGAGCCATCGACAAAGTCCCAAAGAAAGGCACAAAGGCCGTTCTCGAAGAATATAAGGACAAAGTTGAATATTCAACACTTCAACGCCTTATAGATCTATCTACTAGGAGTGGAACCACAGATAAAATAGCAGATTCAGACGGTGACCTACAAGATCTTGCAAATTGGAGTAAGCTTGCGGAATTAATGGATTCACTAAAAACTCGAAGAGTTACTAATGCTCAAGTCAATCTGGGAATCGTGCGCGGCCTGGATTATTATTCAGGTTTGGTATTTGAGGCCTTTGATCCTTCTCTTGAGATGGGAGCATTAGTAGGAGGTGGCAGATACGATAAATTAACCTCTGCTTTTGGAAGAAAGGATATTGGCGCCACAGGGGCCGCTGGTGGAGTAGAAAGGCTAATTATAGCTTTGCAAAAACATGGTATTCTAAAATCGGAGCCCAAGCCTTTAGTATATGTCGCATTTTCAGCTAAGGAAGTATGCAAAAACACCTTGGAATTGGTATCAAATCTACGTAATAGTGGAGTTATTACAGATTATGACATTCAAGGCAGAATACTCAGAAAACAACTTGACGATGCTTCTACAAAGGGTGCTCTTATTACAATAATAGTAGCTCCAGATGAAATTAAAAATGGACAGGTAACTGTTCGCTCAATGAGAGATGGAAGCGAAAGTAAACATTCTATAAACGACTTGGCAAAAAATTTGAACGATATGATACTACCATTGCAGCAGCAGCGGCGACATCAGAATTCATAGTATCAACAATATTAGCACGAACAACAGCATTAGTACTATTTTATAGCTTTATCATTGCAGAGCTATTCATTTTTACAAGCCCATTTGACTTTTTGTCATAGACGTTTCTTATCACCAAATCCGGCGGATCGTAACTTACATATAGGTCACCTTTTTCCAGCTCCTGAATATTGTAGTTTATCTCTATAAATTCCTCCTTTATGCCGTTTTCTACTAATCTCCTAACAGCCCTTTCTACAATTTCCTGGTCAGAGGTATTTGGTGCTAAGTAAACCTTCATGCAGAAAATATTATTTAAAATGGCTTGTATATAAAGCCATTCTCATCGTTACTTTGGCCAGGTAGTCGTTGTTGTTATCGTCATCATCACCCTATCATTACAGTCAGATACGAATATATTTTCATTTTAAAAGAGCACAGAATCTGATTTTTTATCAATAATTACAACATACTAAGAAAGTCGCTACTCTGGTGGCGGGACAGATACAGTTGCCGGTGGTTTTTGTCCTCCTGTTCTTGTTCCAGTTATATTTACACTATAAAATGATGCTATAGCAGGATTGGCTTTACAAGAAAATTTGGTAGCTATTTTATTTTCCCCTTCTTTAATCAAAGTATATTTAGAAGAAAGAGTAAAACTCCACTTTGAATAATCTTTATTTCCACCAGGACCAGTTGCTGAGGCATTCTGATATGGCCTTATACCATTTACTATTACAAATACTTGGCAATCTGTCGTAGCATTATCTTTTGAAGTACCTGTTACTGTAAGTACCCCAACTGGTACTTGTTGTCCTTTGACAGGTGATGTAATTCTTACACCATGTGCAACAAAAGATGTTGCTGCTGTTGTATTTAACGATGATGATTGTGACGCTGTTGATGGTGTCTGCGATTGTGACGGCTGAAATATCTGCCCATATATTGTAACGTTATTTGTAACCCACATAACAGAGAGTATAAGAATAATAAATCCAATAGCAGCAAGCCAAGGTCTCCGTATCCGCGTGGCGAACTTAAACAAACCACAGTTATTTTGACAACAAATTATAAAAAGGTAATAATATTCTGTAGTTTGTAGCGTAAATTTTATAGCTTTCTTTCATTTACTATCAAACTATGCCAACAAACAGGTCATGGCATGATTATAATGAATCCTTGGTTGAGCGAGGACGAGTTCTAATCTACACAAGTTTCATAAAATCAGCTAATGATGAAATAAAGAAGAAGATGAATAAAGGCAAAGTTGGGACATTCTGTCCTTACAAGATATTATTATCACCATAGTTAAATCGCTGCCGACATTTTTCATATAGACAAGATTGGGCCATTCTAGAATAGCGCTTTTTAACTCATGCGTTATTATACAACTCGTAAATTGCTATATTTATTTTCTTGAGCAGTTTCTTTTTTGACCTATTAGCTTTTTCATTACTATTATAATCTACTATTTCTAGTAAGTTGTGTAAGCGTTCTAACTCTGCTCTTGTCAAAGCATATATTCCCTTATTTGATACAATTTCAAGTAATCTTCTTCTTTCTATATTGTCCTTTTCTTGTGCGCTAGTAAACGATCTGTTTGGATCTTGCATAGATCAATCATTGACATTTGCTTATCCCATTTGATAAATATTTGCAATAAACTCTAAACTCCTAACATTGACGGGCATAAAGTGAACTTTGATGGCCTAACTTCTTTAACAATAACCTTGTTCAAAAGAAGGTCCGCTGAAGATATCTTGTATTCTATTTATCTGAAGACAAGCATAGGCTTTTGCAGCCATATGCTTTTGCAAGTTAACGTAATCACATAAAGATATTTGCCTGGTTCGATTATCTCAGTGGTGTCGTTAGGTGCAAAAAAAGTTGTTTTTATTGTTGAGACTATCAAAATGTCAAACTAAATTATTAATGTGGATATTATAGTGTTTCAGATGGATTTGTTATTATTAGTGTTTGCGGGTTGGAAATTCATGTAATTCCTTTGCAGAGCATCTCAAGCACTTCATGGGCTCATTACTGCCTAAATATGATATGTAAAAACATTTAGAGCACTGTAATCGGGAAAGTTCACTTGTAAGTTGTATTGGGCCGCCATCTAGTTGCTTGAGCACTAGCCTGGAAATTAACGACTCAACTACAGAGTTGATCATGGCAGCTAACTTATGCCAGTCAGAGTTTCTATATCTTAAATATACGCTTATCATTTCTTTTGCAATACCTTCTCTATTAAATTCTTGATTACCTTGTTTATACTGCCTGAAGAAATAATCACGCAAATACCATTCAAGTTCCTTTATTTCTATTTCGCTCAATATACAAGTATAAATATATCATGAACAATGATAAAAATCCTATCAGCTAGAATTGACCTTCCAATGCAACTCCTCTATGGTTTTTGTAATCACGACCTACTCATTGCTACTTTTACTGAAATTTCTGTTTCTATGCTTCTTTACTATCAAAGACAGATTGGCCGATATGAATAGGAGCAAAACTTCTATTAGATTAGATTAGATTGTTATTAGTGCATGAAACGGACAAAATTATTTTTACCGGTGATTATATTGTCAATAGTTACCTTCTTAATGCCGCCTCCTTATACAGTTATGGCACAGCTGATTTCGCCAATGCAGTCAGCCTATTCTCTAAATGGTATATTCAGAATGGTCGACAATTCTGTAGTTCAGATTACGACTAATATACGAACTAGCAGCAACAACCACCCTGATCTCCAAAGACAAAATGCCACTGAAGTGGGTTCCGGCTTTGTTTACGATACAGAGGGACACATTATCACTAATAACCATGTAATAGATGGAGCCAAATTGGTCGATGTAACTTTTGTAGACGGTAGCCGCTACGCGGCAATGATTATAGGACGTGACGCTTATGCAGACATAGCAGTTCTTCAAATTCTAGAGAATCTCACTCATTCACTCAAACCGCTAATAATCGGAAATTCCTCTAAGCTAAAAGTTGGAGAACAGGTAATAGCTGTAGGCCATCCATTTGGAATTCAGAACACCATGACTTCTGGCATAGTAGGTCAGACTCAATACTTGCTATCAATTCCAGATCTCGGAGTTTTTACGCCAGATGTAATTCAAACTGATGCAGCAATTAACCCTGGTAATTCTGGTGGTCCTTTGCTAAATACCAAAGGCGAGGTTATTGGCTTGAACATAGGTAGAATCATCTCGATTGGTGCGCCTGGACCTTATCCCGGATTAACAGTGGCTGCAGCCTCCAATGTCATAACACGTATAGTCCCATCTCTAATTAGGGCAGGAAATTATGCGCACCCTTACCTAGGTCTGACTGGAATAACTCTTACTTCCAATCTTGCCGAAACTATCATGGGGATAACCAGAAATTTCAAGGGTATTATAGTAAATTCAATTGTAAAAGATGGTCCTGCAGATAAAGCAGGGATAGAGGGCAGCACGTTGGACAAGTATGCTAATAGACATTGGGGTGATATAATAACAGCTATTGATGGACATCAAGTCCAACGAATTGAGGACCTGATCTCATACATTGAACAACATAAATCTGTAGGTGACAATTCAGTACTATCTGTTTATCGAAATGGCGAGATGTTCAATTTAAGTGCAAGTCTTTCAGCAAGACCCGACCCGTTTCAATCTCTGCAAAAATATTCTTCTCCTGTGCTATAGCTATCATATACTATACTATACCCTATGATTTGGATTACTGAACTATGGAGGGAATTAATTCGATTTACTTAATGTGGGCGTTGTATTAGGAATAAAAGTGAATCTATATCTAAATCTTTAGAAAACCATTTGAAT
>DATDNG010000071.1:0-2076 GCA_036518375.1 Nitrososphaeraceae archaeon
AATTTTAGCACCTGTTCTATTTCTTATCTCATTAGCGGCTTGTGCATGATCAATATGTAGGTGAGTTAAAATAATACGTTTTATATTCTTCATGTTATATCCTAAATTATGTATATAATCCTCCAGTATTGGCAGTTGCGGAAGGAATGAAGGATCAATTAAAGTTAAATCATTTTCATTTATATTTTCTACAAATAGATACGGAACAACCTTTCCACCTGGAAAAGGATGGGTAAACCCATCTATCGAATGTGCCTTTTTTGTTATTTCAACCATTTCGAAATTGCTTCAGCATAGAATACATTAATAATGACAATAATAAATAGATCGTTTTCCATCGTCTTCTTGATGACTACCTCACTGCAACGCATTCTCACTAGTTTGATGAGGAAAATGCGATTGGCTATGTAATAAAAGCAATTGATGGACATCCAATCTCCACAATAGACCAATTTGATTTCAAATGAACAATCGCAAAATGTATCATAGACCTACTACCTAAATAAAAGGGATAAAATCAGGTTATTATCTCAGAGGATATCCATGCCGCGCCCAATCAATGATAGAGCCGTCATACATTCTGACATTATCAAAGCCGGCATATTTTAGTTGCAGATATTTATGAGATGCCCTCATTCCAGAATGACAATAACATATAACTTCCTTGTCTTTGGTAATTCCCAGATTTTTAAATTTACTTTGCAATTTATCTTTATCTTCAAGCATCTTGCCATAGTCACCTAATCCTTCTTCCCAATTGTGCAATATCGATCCGGGAATTCTTGCTTGAGTGTGTTCTTGAGGTGTTCTAGCATCAACAATTACCACGTTAGGATCATTTTGCCTTTTTTTTATCATCTGAGCGTCTGCTCTAATTGAAGGGTTTGTTTTTGCAACAAAATTAGCAATAGCCTCTTTTGGTCGTTGTGTTGTTTTTTGAATTTGTTTAGTAATTGGTAATCCTGCTTTCTGCCACTGGCTATATCCTGTATCTAAAAGTTTTACATTTGGATGTCCGTGATACATCAATGTCCAAACTATCCTTGCTACGGAAGGATCAGGATATTCACCATATGCTATAACCTCCTTAGAATCATTGATATCAATCTTGGTGAAGATCTTTTCAGCTGTTTGTGCATCTATTACCAAGTTAGCCCCATTATCTGCAATGGAAATAACGTGCTCAACACCAAGAGGTACAGCGTTTTTAATGTGCCCAAACCTATAAGGCATTATTCCCCTTCCGTCAATAATGATTATATTAGGGTCATCCAGACGAGAGACAAGCCAATTTGTATCTACAGTTACTACCATTTATTAGCGATCAGTTTATCATTGCGTAGGAAGGCATTATATTTCTTTAACGTGTTGCTGGTGATTACTCTATAATTATTGTATAAATCCCTGCGATTACGAAACCCGCTTATGTCTCAAGAGATTGATATCTAAGGAAATACATATTATAGGAATGGAGGGTTTCAAAGTAAGGGCATTCAATAGAAGAGATTCTGAAGGAGTCATAAAGCTTATTTCAGATATTATTGTTAATGAATTTAAATTTGAACTTGAGATTGATGGTTTGGATTCCGATATATTTTGTATTGATGAACACTATAACAAATCTCGTGGTGGGTGCTTCTGGGTTGCTGAACATGGTGACAACACCAATAATAAGAATAATCAAATTATCGGTACCATAGCAATAAGAAATTTGAAAAAATTTGAATCTACATGTGAATTGAAGCGCATGTATGTAGTAAGGGAGTTTAGACGATTAGGAATAGGACAGAAAATGCTTGAAACGGCGATAGACTTCGCAAAAAACTTTGGTTATAAAAGAGTGATTTTAGATAGTTCAATATATTTAGATGCGGCAAGGACTTTATATCTGAAGAATGATTTTGTAGATATTCAAAAATACAATAATAACTATAGAGCAGACGTGTTTATGGAAAAGAAATTATAATATAATTCTTCGTCTGCTCAAAGTAAATGCCAAATATACAAAAGTGATTCCAAGAAAGAATACATAGAAGAGTATTAGTGTTAGATTGCTTTTCTATCGGGCTATTCGTA
>DATDNG010000072.1:0-3271 GCA_036518375.1 Nitrososphaeraceae archaeon
AAATTTAGATCACAACTCATTGTTGACTAGATTATCATTCTACTACTATAGACCAAATATTCGGCACACAATTTAGCAAATATTGGTTTGGCGATGTCTTCACAAGCGCTAATAATTGATTTTGTTACTAATTGGTATAGATTCCATTAGAGTTTACCCGAGAATATCCCTAACTATTGGTTTTATTATTAGTGCTCGCGGCGTTATGATTTACAATAGGCCTCTTCTAGCACCGAAGTTCAGGGAACAACAAGAATCTTTCCTACCACGTTTTTATTTCAATAGGTACTAATAAGAAAATGACTATTATGAATTTGACAGGCTGCATATATTGGAGTAGCTATGACAAATAACCAAGAACAAGAATATCATTATTTTTGGAGTATTCCTACTAGCGAGCTTCTTCAACAATTCAATAATACTGCTGAAGAAGAACAACAAGAAGCAGGACTAACTTCTGTAGAGGCAAATCTGAGACTATCAAAATTTGGTAAAAACCTTGTAAAATCAAAAAAGAAAACAGGTTTAATATCATTACTAATTTCTCAATTCAAAAGTCCAATAATAGTTATTTTTATTTTTACTTCTATATTATCATTTTTTCTTGGTCAAATAGAGGATGCCTTAATTATTATCTCAATCGTAATCGTAAGCGGATTACTTGGGTTTTGGCAAGAAAAAGGAGCTACTGATGCCATTACTAAATTATTGGCAATAGTACAATTAAAAACTACAGTATTACGCGATAAAAAGATACAGGAAATTCCTTTTGAAGATATCGTTCCAGGCGACATTATTATATTAAAATCAGGAGACAACATACCTGCAGATTGTGTAATCATTGAATCAAAAGATCTTTTTGTAAATGAAGCTACACTAACTGGTGAAACTTATCCAGTAGAGAAATCTGCAAATATTGTATTACCAGAAGAAACACCACTTAGAGAGAGAACAAATTCTATTTTTATGGGAACTTTTATAGTCAGCGGTACCGCAAAAGCATTAGTAATTAAAACTGGTGCTAATACCGAGTTAGGGAAAATATCTGATAGATTAAGATCCAAGATACCAGAGACAGAATTTGAAAGAGGTGTAAGAAGATTTGGATATTTCCTTATGGAAATAACATTGATGCTAGTCATTTCTATTCTTGTTATCAACGTATATTTTGGTCGTCCGGTCTTAGAATCATTTTTATTCTCATTGGCATTAGCTATTGGACTTACACCGCAACTGTTACCCGCAATTATTAGTGTCAACCTATCTCATGGTGCAAAAAGGATGGCTAACCATAAGGTAATTGTAAAACGCCTTGCATCTATAGAAAACCTAGGAAGCATGAACATACTTTGCTCTGATAAAACTGGGACATTGACAATTGGTGAAGTAAGATTGCAATCTGCAATAGATGTGGAAGGAAATGCTAACGATAAAGTACTTTTGTATGCATATCTTAATTCTGTTTATGAAACAGGTTTTACAAATCCAATTGATAAAGCCATCAAAGACTTTTGCTCTGGTCAAATTGATATATCTATGTATAGTAAAGCGGATGAAATTCCATATGATTTTATACGTAAAAGACTAAGCATTCTTGTCAAATTATCAGATAAAAAAATAATAAAAACCTCAAGAGCTCTTATTGTAACCAAAGGTGCTCTTCACAATATACTGGAAGTATGCTCTTACCTCGAGAAGGCTGACGGAAGTATTGTAGATATATCGGCAATCAGACAACAAATTCAAAACAAATTTGAAGAGTTGGGTAACAAAGGTTTTCGCGTTTTAGGTATATGCTATCGTAGTACGGACTGCTCCACCCATGCTGGTGGTGATGATAATAATAAAAATAACATTGACCAACCTTATCTAATTACCAAAGATGATGAGAACAATATGACTTTCTTAGGATTTCTTATCTTTTTTGATCCAGTTAAAATTGATGCAATAGAATCGATATCCAACTTAAAAAAACTTGGTGTATCTCTCAAGATAATTAGTGGCGATAATAGATATGTCGCTTCTAATGTTGGACAGCAGATAGGATTGTTAAAGCCTCATATTCTTACGGGGTCAGATCTTCATCATATGAGCAATGATGCACTAATAAAACAAGCAGGAGAAATTGATATTTTTGCAGAAATAGAACCAAATCAAAAAGAACACATCATTTTAGCGTTAAGACAATCCGGGAAAAATGTTGTTGGTTATATGGGAGATGGAATTAATGATGCTTCAGCACTTCATGCTGCTGATGCCGGTATTTCTGTAGATACAGCCGCAGATGTTGTAAAAGATGCTGCTGATTTTGTATTACTTGAGAAAAATTTAGGCGTATTAGCAAAAGGAGTTCAAGAAGGTAGGAGAACATTTGCCAATACATTGAAGTATATTTTTATGGCAACTAGCGCAAATTTTGGAAATATGTTTAGTATGGCTGGTGCATCACTATTTTTACCGTTTCTCCCATTGTTACCAAAGCAGATTTTACTTATGAATTTGATGACAGATATACCGGAGATGACAATATCTACTGATAACGTAGACGTAGAGATAGTTGAGAGACCTAGGCAATGGGATATAAAATTTATTAGAAAATTTATGACAGTCTTTGGTCTATTAAGTACAATATTTGATTATGCCATATTTGGAATGCTCTTTCTCGTATTACATTCTGCTATAGATCAATTCAGAACAGCCTGGTTTATGGAATCTGTTATCTCTGCGTCGATAATTGTTCTTGTAATTAGAACAAGGAAACCGCTGTTTAAAAGTAAGCCAAGAAAGCATTTGTTAATAGCTACTTTGTCTATTGTTGGCGCTACAGTTATTTTACCTTTCACTCCTGTTGCAGAAGTATTTGGTTTCACAGGGCTTACTCCTTTGTATTTGCTTGTGGTGGGTGTAATTGTTTTGCTCTACAGTCTTGCAGCAGAAGTAGTAAAGAAAATATTTTACAAAAGGGTAAAACTTTAGTGAAAGGAGTTCTTCATTTTCTTTTTATAATATTGGCTCGATGATGATGACATTTTTATTATCTCATTTACTTATCTTGTATGATTATTCTGCTGATAGTTTTGTTGCTGATTTCTATTCTTTCTATCAAGTATGATGTTAGTGTTTTTCATTTCTTATCTAAATATATTACATGTTTGACATCTTTTATCAGGACAATGAGTATGTCGTTTACTCATGGGCAGTACTTCTTAACAAGTAACTAATACAGAACTATTGTATTAGTTACCTAATACAAAACTGAAGTCAAAATCCA
>DATDNG010000073.1:0-2725 GCA_036518375.1 Nitrososphaeraceae archaeon
GCTACTGAAACAATAGTTATAAGCTTCACGAATTTCGCACTCAGTCTTATCAGTATTTACATCACAGAATGATGTTGTACAACGTAAAATATAGTTGTAAGCCTTCAATTACGCAACAGGTCTAGTGAGTATGCATGTCGTGGTGCTAGTAGTAGTGGAGGAACGGTGTTTAAACTGGGATGTAACATTCCTCTTAATATCATTCTGCTTTGTTCTACTTCCGTCAATGTCAAAGGCTGATTAAAGAGAACTTTGCCATTAGCCGGGTCTACTATTACTCTATTAAAGTTATAGTTGCTATCAACAACCCATGTCGTATACACCAAGAATCCTCTATCAGTCTCAAGCATAGCTAAAACAGTATGAGAGTATGTAACTTATACAATTGAACCTATTGGAAGTCCATGCTGACATGAACTTGTTTACAAGTCAGGTTTGTATTACTTTCTCCTATACAATTGTGCATTTTTGTAACTGATGAACTTCAATCTATCATTATTAATTCCATCTATATATGCCTGAGCCAAAGATAAAAAGAGATTACGTACCAATTGTACTCATGAAACAGCCATAGCAATACAGTAAAAATAGCTGCTGTTAACCTGATGTGTTCTCTCAGAAATACGTCAAATGAGATAAATCTCACTAATTGTCATTTTATTTTTTACATATGATATTATGATATTACACGAATATCGAATCTATCCTTTTATTGCGCTGAAATAAGAGGCTTTCCAATGCCTGCATTCATTATTATACGTCTGTATAGTGCAGCGTGTTGAGCTGCAACTATATCCCACTTCAATTTTTCTTTAAAATGCTTGACTCTTTGAGAATATGCTTCATAGTCCTTATCAAGAGCTTTCAGGGCATATGCAAACGCAGCAGGATCTCTTTTGACAGTAATACCTAATCCTAATCCTTTTGAAGAAAATTCTCTGAAAAAGCCCAAGTCACTTGCAACAAATGGTAGACCATGCGCAAGGCCATCAAACATTACACCTGAACCCGAACATACTTTATATGGCAATATAGTAGCATCAGCAGCATAAAAGAGAAACGATAGATCCTCGTCTGTCATGAAATCCTTTTGTAAATCAACTAAATTTGGAGTCTGCTTGTTGAATTTCAAAGTCATATTTTTCTCAACCTCCTTATTATAATGATTTTCAGCACCATTTGTGACCACAATCCATCCATCAGGTATTTTCATATTCTCAAAGATATCCCAACCCTTTGTAGCTGTTCTGTAGCCAAGTGCTAAAGCTATTCTAGGTCCTTCTGGTAGGGAAAACCTATTTCTTGCATCTATTTTAGAATGTCTAGAAGTAGTAGTTATTTTAGAGGATGGTTCTGCACCATGATAAATGACTTCACAGCGATGATGGCTAGCGGCATCAATATTGCCACTACCAACACGAATACTATCGCCACTAATTAGGTTCGCTAGATACTGAGAAAAAACTATGCCGGCCTTGCTCATTGTTAGCTTTTCTTGATTGAGCCTATTAAAAGAATCATAATTTAAAAGACGTTTCCACAAACTGACAGCATAAGATATGTATCGGTTGATGCTTTTTGTTGTTGTAGTCGCAGCAGCCAAATTTATCCACTGCTTGAAATTATATGCAGAATGAAACGTGGTGACAATTGGCACTTTGCATCGAGAATAAAATGAATCTATATTGGTATTGATCTTTGTAGGATTAATAGGATCTAACACCAATCCGTACAGTCCGTGCTCATATTGTATATGAACGATTTCTGGTTTTAATTCTGTTACTGCCTTCAAAAGCAAATCAGAATTCTGCGAATTAGAAGGCGATAATCCATAAAAATCGCCATTACCTTTTTCATTGCATACAACTAAAACATCTAAACCTAATTTACGTAAGGAAGTTACCAAATTAGCTGAATATCTTCCTACCCCTCCTTGCATAGGGGGATATTCAGTAGTAACCATCATCACTCGCAATGATTCACTGCTAGTCAAAATAACATCATTCTCCACTAATTATAGTGAATTATAGTATAAATAGGTCCACGTTACATGAAGATAACAGCGACATCATATAACTTCCTCTATAATCATCCTGCAGCCTCCCGGGCTCTTTTAATGGATTGTCAAAACTAAGCTGAATTAATCTAGGTTCTTCTTATCAGATTACATTATGATGGAAAGAATATGTGATAAATGTTCTTTTTTTAGTTTCTTAGCACAATGCAAAAGTGCCATCAATGATATGTCCATACTCACTTAATAGCATATCTATCATACAAGGAACTGGATACTTAATCTTTGAATTTTCTTTTTTAAAGGCATGATGGAATCAGTGATTTTTATTGAAGCAGGAAATAGCTCCAAGCTAAACCTTGCTCTTATGCTATCTCCTCTCTCAAATATTATTAATGCGGAAATTTCGTTACCGTTGTTATCAGCGCCTTCTGATGAAGGTGCGATATTAACAAGTGATTGAAGTTCTTTATTTAAGATACCAAAATCAATACCACCAGCCCATAGCCCAACAACAGTAGAATTATCCTTTAGAGAATATACAGGAATGGCTATTGCAGACCACATCTGACCTGAGGATGCAGGAGTAGGATCTCCTAGGTAAATATCATTTGTTCTAATTACTCCTTTGAAGTAGTCTCGAAATGCAAGGTTAGTTGTTGTAGATACCTGTTGTCGAATACGGCTCGTCAAAGTATATGCCTCCATTTG
>DATDNG010000074.1:0-2148 GCA_036518375.1 Nitrososphaeraceae archaeon
AAACCCATCGTCAATTTTATTATCTACAAAAATGATGCTTGAATGGCTAGGAGATAAATATAATGACGATGACCTCTTCAACGAGGGCCGACGTATAGAAGATGCTATAAATAGTTTATTTAGACAAAATAAAAAAACTAAAGATATTGGAGGAAGGCTTTCAACAACGGATTTTACAAAGCTGATCACTATTTCTATGTATTAATGAGGTCGGGGCGTTACTTTTGCTCTTTTCTAATATTGCCCTTTTCGTAGGCTGAAAGGCGTGAAACCAAGAGCAATAACCATATCTTTTGTATTTTTTCAGATGAGATAATCAATTACCTTTTGCCTTGTTTATCGAGTTAACTGATTAGCTGCAAGGAATGGTTGGTTATCGTAGATTTATGATTGTGGATATAACTGCTGGTATTTTTTCCAGTTTGATTAACATCACTACAAGAATCTTGCGTGAGCGCTATTCCTTGCTTGCTAGTGCGATCTTACTAGCATAAAGCACTTACTAGATAGAAAGCAGCACCTGTTAAAATTGGAATCAAATAGATTTCTAGAAATAACTGCTTGGCTATTTGTTTTCTACAGCTTCACAAAATTCAGTTAAAACTCCATTTAAGGATTTTGGATGGATAAAGGTAACCTTTCTGCCGTACGAACCAGAGCGTAACTGGCCAAGTATTCTCATTCCGTTCGCTGAGGCTCTAGAAATATCTTTTTCTATATCATCTGCAGTAATTGCAATGTGGTGTATTCCTTCCCCACGTTCCTCAAGGAATTTTTTAATTGGGCTGTCATCAGCCGTAGGCTCCATCAATTCGACCCTAGTATCTTCTAGCTCTAGCATTGCAACTCTAACTTTTTCAATCGGAACTACCTCAATTTCCAAGCGATCAACTTTGAGGATCTTTTGGTAATTTCCTAGTGCCTCATCAACATTATTGACGGCTATAGCAATGTGGTCTATACGCATTTCATCTCACTCCAAGATTGGCGATTTTCTATTAATAAATATGGTTATATAACCATACCGGATCATTAGACACTCGACAAACATTAGTATTTGCACTATATAACGGATATTCGAAAGGTAGAACCCATCTGGGTCTCCGTCATTCACATCGATAAAAAGGTTGGTTCAAGAATTGCATCCACGATAGACGTTATTCGCTCATCCCAGCATTTCAATCTTTAAAGTGTTATTTGACAGACGTATGAACACTGTCCCAAAGTTCGATAAACGACCAATGGCCTAGTTGAGAGACTGATATAACTAGTATTACAATAAGTTGTTACTGCATTATGTTCAAAATCATTATGAATTTGTTCTGGATCCTTCTAGCCCTGTAAAATCGTTTAAACTATTTTAGAAACTAAGTGCCAATTTCAATCTGTTCTGGCGTTGGAACCTATCCAGAGGTAAGAAACATTCTTCCTCTCTATCCCAATCACCAATCTCTATGACCTTAATTTTGTAATATGCAAGACTGTATCTCTATGTTGATTTCTCTTCCAGTATTTGAAGAGCAATACCAAGTTTAGGTACTCAATATTTTTTCCTCTGCTTCCTTCAGTGTATCGACTCTAATTGGCCAATTAAAATCTCTATTCCATGGTTGACTAAATAATATCCCAACTCTTGGAAAGACAATGTCAATTAAATTGACTGGAGCATCATCTATTAAGATATCAAATGGGTATTCTGCTTTCGGAGTATTGTCATATACAAAAACGAGATCGTCACAATAAATATCATGATAGTCAAGCCATTTCGCAACGTGTGTAACAGTTGATCTCTCTCTTTTAGTAATAATAGAAATTCTATATCCCCGACTGTGAATTCTTTTTATAGTTTGGCTTTGCATCGGTTCGGTAGGAGGAACGTTTTGCCACCTATTTTGCCAGACCTTATTGAAGATTTCAGAAATTTCATCTGGCAAAATAGGGAGGGTTTTGCCAATATCCCACGCAGTTATTTCATTTTTAGTTATATTCGTATGCCTCTTCTTGTTGTATTCATCTGTCCATACTATCATTGTATCTGCAAGGACTGAATCAAAATCAATTGCAACAGTTTTAGTTGATCGACTGTTAGACATCAATTAAATACCATGGTTTAACTTTGTCAACCTCTCTTAAATGAGGCCTTTGGAA
>DATDNG010000075.1:0-4175 GCA_036518375.1 Nitrososphaeraceae archaeon
GTCGTTGTTAGTCCATGTTACCGTATCTCCAACTTTTATATTAGTTGACTTTGGTGAAAATCCATTCGTAGGGTTAATGGAAGCTCCTGCCGGGATGCTAACCTTGGCTCCACTAGATTGTGCAGCTGCTGAATGTTGGGACATGCTTGCAGTTGCAAAATTGACCAAAGTTGCCGCTAATGCGACAACAATACCATATAACATTATCCTCTGTTTTGCAGACATTAATTTAACTAACATGATATATTTTATAAGTGCTTCTTTTTATCATATTATAGACGCTAACATTGTAGTTGTTAAATCATTAAAAGACTAAAGGCAATTTTTGAAGTAACATAGGATAGATCCCCATTTAGTTAGTTATGGTTGCTGACTTTAACTGATTAAGTATCAATGTTATATGGCATCAAATAGCTTATAATTAATCCACGTTATGAGATTCAAAGACATATATGAGAGAAGGGCATAAAAATACACTTATTTCATCGATGACTCCCCAGCAAGCGTTTGAGAATTACCTGCTAAAAGTATTTGGTATTTCACTATCTTCTTCTTATCCATTGGCAGAGCAAGGAAATCGCGCTTTTCTCAATAATAAACTGAGCAGAACGGAAAAGATCGTAAAGTTATTTACAGGTTTTAGATTTCAACTATTAAACCTCAATTCAATATCCTTGCCATTTATCTTCGAGAAATCAGATGTATGTTATCTATTTGATTCTGAATTTGCTCACACACAAACAGCAATTTCAAAGCTTTTCAAAGAATCTTCCCCGATGAATAATAGATACTCATTTGAATTGCTGATCGATAATAAGATTTGGAATATTAAGAAATGTAAATGGAACAGCAGAAAATCAATGATTCTAAAGGTAGAATAAATCAATTGACTACTAGAACTCTTGTTATAGATAATCTTTCGCCATTCACACCAAATATATTGGATTGTCTAAATAAACTTCAAGCAACATATTTCTGTAGAAAATATTTCGAAGTGGATCATAGTAATAACAGTAATAATAACCAGTATGATAAAGCAATAATATCTGGACGTCAAAGAAATAGTAAAGAGATCAATGTCATAAATTCAAAGATCATAAAATATTGTTTTGAAAATGATATTCCCATATTGGGAATCTGTTATGGTGCAGAAATAATGGCGTTAACACTTGGAGGCTCGATTTGTAGGATGGATGGTCATATCCATGGTATGATACCTGTAAATATATCAAAGCCAAACCATTTAATATCTTATAGAAAGTCAGTTAATGTTTATGAAAGCCATAGATATTGTGTGTCAAGGCTTCCTGAAGGTTTTGATTCTCTCGGAAGCTCCATGTACTGTAGACATGAAATTTTTTCCCATAAGAGAAAAAAGATTTTTGGTACACAATTTCATCCTGAAAAAAGTGGTAAAGATGGACTTACATTGCTATCAAAGTTTATGATGCTTTAATTAGCAGGGTATATGATAAGAATGATTTTTATTCCATGAAGTCTATCTAAAAATTCTTGCAGTCACAACCAGAACATTCTATTACTTTACCATTAGTTAGTGGGAGAGATGAAAACGTTTATCTCCCTTTAGTAATTGATGTAGTTACAAAGTATTGGGGTGAAGAAATTCCACTAGGAGAAGTAGAGACGGCTAATAAATATCCTGGATTGAAAGGTTCTGTAATGATGGAAGGAATAGAACTTGCGGAAAGACACGGATTTGTATCCTTTATTTATAAGGGTTCAGTTAAGGACCTAAAAAAAAGAATTGATCAGGGAATTCCTCCGATAGTTATTCTTCCTGGCATTCGCGAAATTGTGCAGCACGCAACTATTGTATCAGGTTATAATTCGCAAGAACGTAGAATTCTTACTTACGTTCCAGAGCCTGATAGAATAGGGGCGATTCCTGAATCAAAATTTGAGCAAGACTGGGAACAGGACGATATGATTACATTAATACTTATTCCAAAAGATATGAAAGATCTCTTTAAGAATGAGAGTCTGAAATTCAAAGATTCGAATAGGATCTGTTTTGAAGCGGAAAAATTGCATCAGCAAGGTAAAACTTATGACGCCATAGAAAAGCTGCGTAGAGCAGTAGAATTGGACAACGAGAATCCTCAGGCTTGGTGCTTGTTAGCAGGTACATATAATGAGCTTAATTTGGAAGAGGCAGTAGTTTATTATGAAAAAACAATTAAGCTTAATCCAAAATATTATCTCGCTTATCGTGGTCTTGGAAACTATTATTTAAAAAAGGAGGATTATTCTCTCGCTGAATCATATTATGCAAAAGCAATTGATATCAATCCTTATAGGTTTGGACCCATATACAAGAATCGTGCACTTGCAAGGTTACAACTCAGCAATAACTCTGGCGCCAAAGAAGATCTGATAAGGTATCTCGAACAAACAGCAAATGCAGTAGACAGAAAGAGTATTGAAGAAGCAATAGATCAACTATAAAAACTTTCCTAAATGGATCGGCTGTGTTAAGTTAAGAATGATTACTTGCTAAAGCTTAATCACACTAAGAATAATATTGTAGAATGTTTGAACGTAACAGAACTTTTTCTCTATCTACTGCTCTGAAATAATACCATTTTGAACAAGAATCTTTTGTTTTAAATCATTTCCCATTCTTCTTTTGATATATCTAGCGCCTTGCTTTGAATTCATACTCCATCTTACCTTTTTCTTGAGGGCATATCCTGGAAGAAAATCTGAATCAGATGTAATTGAAGAATGGCGTATACAATAAGGATTCCATTTCTTTGTCCTTAGCAGATATTCAAGCTTTTCTTTTTCTTCTTTATTTGTTATAGAACATCCTTTATCAATGATAGTATTCTTGACCTTAGATATTTCATCATAGACCACATAGCCTCTGGCTTTATTGCGCCACCTGTGTATCTATTGCAGATTAATCTTGCATCAGGCTCATTTCCAAATGGATGTTCATTAAGCCAATTCCTAACATATGCAAATGAGCAGGTTAAAAGAATAGGACCAGTACCAGTCTTTGCTTCATTAGGAATTTCACTTTCTCCAGGTGCATCAACAAGTACTTTCAATCCTATAATAGTTCGATTCAAACTCGAACTCAACATTTGGAGGACCATGCAACTGTGCTTCTTGTAGCATACAAGATGGTCTTTGCCTCATCATGTTTATACTTCATGGTACGACTCAATAGCCAACCATTACAACGACCACACAGGAAATGTTCGGTTCCTCGATTTCAAGCATTGAGGTTTTCCGTCCTTAGTACTTACATATGGTTTATCAGTTCCGCAACGATAACACTGTCTTATGGTACTTTTCATTGTGTATTTTAATTTAAACTGACGATGACTTTACGGCCTATCATAAAGACCCCCCCTGTGTGTAACATACTATATTTTAACCGTTAAATCCCAATCTTTACCTTAACTGATAGCCTACTCTAGCTTTACGTCAAATCCTACACATCAAGTTAAATCATCAGTAAAGTCATGGTTAACAAAGTGGTTGAAAAATGGTTAACCAGGCTGGTAACCATGGTTAACCATCAATCCTTATATACCACAGTTGCATAGAAGAATCGTAGAAAGATTATAGTGGAAAACTCTTCTAGACCACAACAAAATAATGATGATTTAAGAAAGCAAAGTCTAATCGCATGGCGACTAAGCCCTCATCTAGTGCCGATGTTCAAAGACCTAGCGCAGCAAGCATATGCAGCGCATTTGATAAAACAGCCAAAGCTAACAAGCCTAGCGAAGTTTTCTCTCATTTTTTGCAGAGAGGTGGCTACAGCAAAAGGCTGCCCAGGCTAGGTATGAGCAAGAGCAGCTTCATGGCCAAAGAAGTCCAGTCAAAGACGTTCAGGGTAACTTGTATACCGACCTAGGGCAGGTGAGGCGCTAACGATGGCAATAATATCATATACAGAAGACCCAAAACGTATTCAGTATCTGAATTGAAGAAGAACATCATCATGATGGAACGTTTCATTCAGCATATCGAGGATAGGACTGAATGTTTTGATGACCACTTCCCTTGCAGAAAACTACATTGTGACAGGCAGCATATCAGGAACTGGCTGAAATTATTTGTACTTTATATTCACATGGATATGGATAATAGCTACATCTATATCTGGAAACAAAAGATATAGTTAAATTAATCAGTCT
>DATDNG010000076.1:0-2547 GCA_036518375.1 Nitrososphaeraceae archaeon
ATTGAACTCAATTTGGTAACAAATGAAAGTGAAAAAGGCAATTCTGACGAAATCCTTTCGGGAACTGAGAACGCATAAATAGCAATCATAGATACTACGGTCACATGGCTCTAGGAGATTTAGCATTCGAAGAAAATGGAAGGTTCGCAGGAATAAGGGCACTCCCCGACGGGAAAGTGGAAGCGACCTATCAGGGAACTGGCAAATTGTTCGGTGCAGACTATTCATCTGTCTATACAGGCGTCGCAACCCCGCATGGAGGAACCTTGATTGCAGAGTTCAATGGAATCTGCACAACCAAAGATGGGGACACTGTAGGTGTGTGGGCTCATGGAAGGGGGCGACCTACCGGAAGTGGCCTAAAGGCGAGCTGGCGGGGTGGAGTTATCTGGCAGGCTTCCTCGCCGAAATTTGCAAGGTTAAATAGCTTGCCGGGAGTGTGGGAGTTGGACATCGACGAAGCAGGTAACTTCCATTTGAAGGTTTGGGAATGGAAGTAGCCACCAAACCAGCAAGAGGCCTCCCTATCTTCGTCGCGTAGTGTTCCTTATCCCCATAACTGAAAAGATGATGCTCTAATTTAAGATCTGATGCGTTTGCCTCTTAGTTTTTGAACCGATAGAATATTAGCGAGACAGGCAATTTTCTTTGCTGAAAATTGACAAAATATACTCCGGAGAGGAAATAGAAAAGACAAAAGCTTCTCCAAGCTTTGAGCGTGAGTATAATCTGAAGTATCTAGGTCCTATAGGCAATGTTTTCAGTCCTGGAGATATTGACGCAGCAATAACAGAATACGACATTATACGATATGATTCATGGCAATCTCCATTACTTCAAGGCTTTATGGGTATAGACCCTAGTTGGGGTGTCTCTTCATTTGGTATAGTTATAGTGTATTTCGTAGATGGCCTGATTAGAGTAGCATATGCTGATGAGTATAGCAAGGCCGACCATAATGAAATGCTTTCAGTTGCTTGGGATTTAATCCAAAAGTATAACGCAATTAAAGTGCTTATAGACGCTTCTGCGCCTTCATTTATCAGAGCACTAAAACTTGAATGGGGAGAAAGGACAGACTACGAATAAGCTAATCATAGCATTACGAAGTGCATGGGCTAAAGAATTCTTAATCTATTCCCATAAACAGGTCACCAGCAATACCAAGAAACCGAAATAACAATAGCAGCCAACAACTAGCCCTACTTATTACCCTTCATTTCGTTTTTCTAACTCTTCTTTGATCTGTGTTATCTGTTTATAATGATGAAATATAGTAGACCAATAGTACCAGCAGCAAAAAAGAAGTTGAGAAGGAAGTGAAGAAGATAAAAGAAGAATACTCGAAGAAAACCACATATCTACAAAGATGCTCTTGAATTTATGCTATCATTACCTATAGAACGAAAGAAAAATACCCAAAGTCACGGAACTTGAAACTATACATGCAACAGCAGAGTAGCAAGAAGAAGAAATGGAAAAAAGACTATTGAAGAAAAATAATGAGTAAAATATTCTAGTCTTCTTTACATCATTAATTTAACTCTTAGACGATGATAATATTCATTTCAAAAGATCTGCCTCATCATTATATCCATTCACAAATCCCTGACAGTATTGCTGTATACTACTTGTACATCGATGTTGCGATAAATCCAGGTTACGATTGGCATTATCATCTTTGTCTGCTTGAATAGCACCAGCATGATATCCACTACAGTACTCTTCCCCAATTCCACCTTTGCATGGGAAAGCATAGGCTGATTTAACAACATCGATAGAAGTAAATTGTGAGAT
The DNA here is from genome assembly GCA_036518375.1 of Nitrososphaeraceae archaeon. Lineage (GTDB taxonomy): Archaea > Thermoproteota > Nitrososphaeria > Nitrososphaerales > Nitrososphaeraceae > Nitrososphaera_A. Next base: position 1,798 of record DATDNG010000076.1, read on the forward strand.
AGTTGTTGTTACACCAACTATAGGTAAAGCTAATAATGCTGATACTACAGATGAGATACCTAAATTTGTATTTTTTATCATGACATAAGTATAATGAGCTACAATGTATTCTTTATGGAATTAAAAGTTGCCAATAACGAATATTATATCATCTAATATGCAAAGTAACTAATATGCAAAGTAATGTGACTATTTCGATATTTTTAGGACTATATAGATATCTGATCAATTGTGTACTTGTTACCTTGAGGATTATTGCCTGTACTGATAACGCGCTCTAGGACATAGCGTCCCAGGTGCTGGAGCAGGAGTTGGAATAGGGGTAGGCGTTACTACTGGTGTAGGACTTACTATGGGAGTTAGAGTCACTACCGGCGTTGGAGTTACCACTACTACCCTATTTTGTACATTCTTACTCTGGTCAGTAAATCCAGTTCCATTACTTGCTATGTATTCTCATTATATACTCCTGGCTATCATTGAGATATAAAATTAAAATGGGAAATCTTTAACACTCTTATTCTCTTCGAGAATACTTTTATATTAAGGTTTTAACAGTCTTTCATGAAAAAGAAAGTTATCGCAGGAATTATTATCGCCATAGCAGCACCGATATTCTTGGGTATATTTCTGATTTGGAGTTCGATCCCGATTATTCACCAGTCGTATGCACAACAACAGAGCAGCGCTACTAACAATAATAATAATAATAATAATAATAATAATAATAATAATAATAATAATAGTAAT
>DATDNG010000077.1:0-6474 GCA_036518375.1 Nitrososphaeraceae archaeon
AGCTCAGTGTGCCCTTTTCTTTCTTGAAGAAGACCCTTGGAGGCAATTAGAATTGGGACATGGCCCGGCGCCCTGAAATTCCTCACGAACTCGTCTGCTCCTCCGGAATCAATTTTTTTAAATACTTCTGCCATTTTCGAAATTGTCAATGCTCTATCGACATCAGTAATTCCAGTATATGTATCACGATGATTGACAGAAATTGAAAAAGATGGGTTGTCTCCATACGGAGATTTGCCTATACTTAATTTTGCGAAAATAGGATTAACAGTTGATAGACTTTGCATTATTTCCTGCATGTATACAAGTCCTAATTTTACGGTTATTTCATTTGTAATAGCCACACAGAGTAGTCCTCCAGCATCATTCCTCATCGTTGCAACATGCCATGGCCTAACTCGTTCAGCAGCAATTACCATGTCAATCTCATCTTCACGACTCTTTTCATCATGGATGAGGACAAATTTACCACTCCGCAATGCAGATATTGCTTCTTCGATAGCAGACAAACAATTATTTACCTTGCAGAAATTCGTTATATAGTTTACTAAAATTTGAGTTTAAACTATGTTTCTGGTAGGTCACATACCTACCGATTATATCTATCTCTATATTAACTCTGTCGCCTCTCGATTTTAATCCTAATGTAGTGTTAGCTAAGGTATGGGGTATCAAAGCGATAGAGATCTTTTGATCCTTTACTTCTACTAGCGTTAGACTTACTCCATCTACTGCTAAGGAACCCTTAGGGACAATTGAATGAAATATCTCTTGGTCATTAATTTTTATCCACATCTTTGTTTCTCCCGAGGAATTGATGATTTGTTCGATAATGCCAGTTGTATCTACATGGCCTAGGACTATATGTCCTTCCAATCTATCACCCAATCGTAAACTTCTCTCGATATTTACTTTATCACCCTGCTTTATCGAACCTAGGCAACTACGCTTGACCGTTTCATCCACTAACTGAAAATCAGCTGACCCTTTATGCAACTTGGTAATTGTAAGACAGACGCCGTTGATGCTTACACTATTGCCGATCTTCAAACCCTTCTTGAGTCTCCCTACATATATGCTCAGCTGGGTATCTGCTCCTGGTACTTTGTTTTTGTTTTTAACTTTGGATATTGACTTTACTATGCCAACACCTTCGATGATACCAGTAAACAACTCTTATTGTTTATCATACATCTAGACCTGATAAAAAGCATACTTTCTCAACAGAAGATATAAAAGTCCTAGTCAGTTAAAATATGGCAAATTCACCTCTCATTTGAGGAGAGAAAAAATGGAAACAGAGATACCAATATCCGATTATGTAAAGTATTACGTATATGAAGGCGAGGATGCAGATATACTTGTAAGGGAGGTCAAGGATGGTGTTTTCAAAGTTCTTATACGTGAGTATTATGGAGACGAGGATGAATTTGATGAAGATGAATATTTTATCAGAAAAAGTACATTAGATGAATTGTTTGAAGAATATGGTATATTGAAGCACCCTTCAGGTACAGAAAGAATTTTGGAAGAAACTGGAGAAATTCTAAGATAAATTTTTTCGCATAACAGGCAGATTGGTTAGATGAATTGTAACGATAATCTGAATTGTTTGGCGGAATGATAAAGTGATGGTCTTGTTGATGATATCTTGCATATGTTCTAAATAAGTAAAATTGCTTCTATTTTGATTCATATAAAGCGTTTAAAATTGCCTTAGCCTGTTTATAATGCACAGCATCAATCATTTTTCCTTCTAACTTGACTGCGCCTTTTCCGAGTCCCATTTCGTTTGAATCTCTTAGTGCTTCCAACACTTTCTTGGCCCATTCAATTTCATTTTTACTAGGTATGAAAATCTTGTGAATTGGTTCGATCTGATTAGGATGAATTATAGTCTTGCCTGAATATCCTAATCTCTTGGCTATATTAGCATCTTTTTTAAACCCATCAATGTCATCTACTTTCTGCCAGATACCATCAAGCGCAGCTAATCCAGCGGCTCTTGCATCCACAGGAATTTTCGAGCGTGCATATCCATATTCAATTCCGTCATCCTCAATGTAATCAAGGTGCATATCGTAGAGAAAATCAAAAACTCCAAACACCAGTGCATTTATTCTCTGAGCCGACTTTGCTATTGGATAAGCATTGACTACCCCCTTTGCAGTTTCAATAGATGGCATTAATTTGATGCTATCTTCACATATTCCTCTTTGCTTTTCAAGAGTAGAAATTAGTTGTTCAACCTTATTAACTTCATCTTCGTCATTTACCTTCGGTATGACAATTCCGTCAATACCTTCCTGGATTATTGCATTGAGGTCTGAAAAAGCTAGACCTGATTCCAAGGAATTTATTCTGATATAAATATTTGATCTGTATTCTTTCCTTTTTGTTAATGCGTCTGCGATCATTTGTCTTGCAATGTCTTTTTCATTTAAAGGAACAGAATCTTCTAGGTCAAAGCATATGACGTCTGCATTCAACGCCTTGGCCTTCTCAATAAAGCGCTTGCTGTTACTAGGAACAAAAATTAGACTTCTAAGCATGATTTGGACAAACGAAATGAGAGGAAAGATTAGAGTCTCTGTGGCGTAGTAATAATCTTTCCAATCTGCTCAGCTTTTGCCATCATTACATGACCTTTTACCATGTCACTAAACGGAAGAATAGTATGAACAAGAGGTTTAATTTTACCTTTACCTGTCCAATAAATTACTTCTTCTAGTTCAGCTTTTGTTCCCTGAGTAGAACCAAGTAAATTTGTTCCCTTGAAGAAAAGGTATCTTAGATCTATAGTTGAATCATAACCAGTTGTTGCACCAGTTGAAACAAGCGTTCCGGCTGTCTTTAAAAGACCAACTTCTTGGGGAAACACTGCCTTTCCAATATGTTCGAAGATAACATCCACACCTTGTTTACTAGTAATCTCTCTGACTTTCTTATACCAGTCTGATTCCCTGTGGTTAACCACATAATCTGCGCCTATTTCTGAGCATTTGTCCATCTTTTCTTTGTTACCTGCTGTGGCGATTACGGTACAATTATACAATTTTGCGATCTGAATTCCTGCCATACCTACTCCACTAGTTCCGCCCATGATTAGGACCATTTGACCCGGCTTTATCTTGGCTCTTCCTACCAACATGTGCCATGCAGTCATCCCAACCATAGATATTGCCGCAGCATCGTCAAAAGATACATTTTCAGGTATTTTGGCTACGTTTACCTCTGGCAAATGTGTGTATTGACTAAATCCGCCCCACAGTGGACCAGTTTGAAACCCCCAAATTGTTCTATCAATACAATCGTATTCTCTACCAGAAGTACAGGCTTCGCATACTCTGCAGCTTAGGTTAGAATGTGAGACAACTCTTTCTCCAACTTTGAATTTTGTGACATCCTCTCCGACTTCCACCACGGTACCAGCCACATCGCTTCCAGAGATGTGTGGTGATGGGACTTTGACCGGTTCTCCCCAAATGGCCCACAGGTCATTATAATTATACGCTGCAGATTCTGCTTTCAACATAACCTCGGTAGGTTTCAATTTTGGCATATCAATGTCTTCAATCTTTACGACTTTTGCAGGATCTTTATTGTATTCACGAAATACGGCTGCCTTCATAACTTCAAAGCAATATCAATACTTAATATAGTTAACTAGATCAAAGGAAGTTTCGGATTTGGTGTCGGCGTCTTTAAAGAGTACACTGGCTGCCTGTTCTTAGTATTACATATGGAACAACGCCTGTATCTATAGACATGTCAGTTGATTATCTATGTGTGTATCTATTTTCACCGCGAAAGTTATTCTAGTCTAAGGAAATAACATTTTGTATTAAGGACATAGTTCTAAATAGGGTTTTAGCTAAGAACAAACCCTTGCCCAAAAAAACGATATATGGTAGATGTCCAAAATGTAAAACGAAAAGTGCGCTTGAAGTAGTCTCCGGAAATCCAGGCAAAGAGAAGTTCAAATGTAATCAATGCTATTCAAGTTTTGGTATGGATGATCTCTGAAAGCTCTATTAATATTTAAATGCAGTAGTTGTTATTTTATTTCCGTCATTTGGAGCCCATATTATGAGTTTGGTTTTGCTCTAAGTAGCAGGATTCATTAATTTATCTTCCCACAATAAAAAAGAAAAAATTGAACTACAGATACAATATTGTCATTAATATAAAATGGACAAGAAAATAATTATCCTTGTAGGGATTGGTGGTATAGTGACATTCTTGGTATATTTAGGATTGCAAAATTCTCTAAAAGTTCCTGCTTTATTTTCTGCTCCAATCTCCTCCAAAGAAGCAATTACAACGGTTGTACAAAAGGAAAACCTTGCAAGATATAATTTGTCAGATTTCTCTACTAAATATGTCTATATTAAAGGTAATGGCGCTATATTTGAATCTGACGATAATTCTAATTCAATCGGAAAATATCTTGGTAAGGGAGAACCTACCATTACAACGGGGAATTATTTTGCCTGGGAAGTTAGGAAGGGCAATCACATTTACTTTGTGGATAGCTCGACAGGTGAAATAATATCAGAAAAAAATTAGCAGCATTGTGATGACTTTTTCTATTTTGCTTGCTTCGTGTGAATAAATAAAATATAGAAACTTATCCGGGTAAAGTAATAATTTATCCAGGTCAAGTTTTGTCGGCATTGAAACTAATGTGTCTATCAGGGAAAAACGTTTTAATCCATGTAACTATTAAAAGCAAACTCTTCAAAAATAACCATTATTGTGGATATTATTACTTCGACAACAAATAGATTATATATCAATAATTATCTCTATATGATACCTATGAAAATAACGCGGGAGCGACTTTTTCTTTTTGCATTAATCGCAGCAACGATAATTGCTGTTATAGTAGCACCATTTGTTGTAGGGCAGACGTAAAGCAGGCGTCAGTTGGCAGAGGATATGTTAGTAGATGTACTCAAAGAGGCTTATGGGTACGTACCGGTTTTGTTTAAGTTGATAGAATGTACTATCACTATAATAGTATCTTTAAGTAATAAAAGCAGTCTGCAAAATACGATAAGTGTCTTCTACGAGTAACTAAAATTAGTGCAGCAATATTAATATCAACTGTATCTGAAGATAATACAAGAGCCAAGTCGAAGTAACTGCCGTTAAATATAGTTGTATCTTAAATTTGAAACTAAATTTAGTTAGTGTTAAGATTGTACTTTCGAACAATCTGTCAAATTTAGAAAGATAAAACAGGCATTACACAAAGTTAGAATCTGAAAAACAGTAAATATGTATTGAACATGGTTTGTTATGTTCGCATGCTCATTTAGTTAACGTCTATTTATCCTGAAGTCTTTCTTTGGTTGTTGTAAGCTAAGTAACACTTGTTTTAATTCTTCATCTGTCAGAGCTCTGTTTAATCTTCCTGCTGAAGCAGCATTTATCAAATAGTTTTCAACTGCTGCTGCCAGTTCTGGTTTTACCATTCTAATATTTGTCAACCTTTGGCGGGCAGGAGGCTCTAAAAGAACCATTAAAGCACGTTGTCGCATAGCAGCTGCAGTTTCTTCTTCCCTTCTCCTAGATTCGTCATCATTTGGTTGTTGTGGCTGAGACGATGACATATACTATAGACCTTTCAGAGACAAACTATGCGTATCGTTGCAGCCCTTGCGAGGTCTTAATGATCTCTTTATACAATTCCGTAGCTACTCTGTCGACCCTTTTCATCCCATCTTCTGATATTAATCTGCCTTTGTTTTTTTTGACGATATAGCCTGCTATCTCAAGCTGCTGTAATGCCTTTCGAATAATTGCTCCACCTGCGTCTTTGTGGTGGGATAATTTATACCCAATTTGTTTCCGCCCACCGTATTCACTCTTTAGATCTGATATACCTATGGGACCGTGAATGTAAACTTTTCTTAAAAGAGATGCACATCTTGTGTACCACCAGTCTTTGTTATTGGGGATTTTTTCCACATGCGCACCAGTCTTAACAAATGCTGCCCAGCCTGGGGATTCAATTCTCTTATCTTTCTTTAGCTGTTCAGCCAACTTTATAATGAGGTCATCGGCAGGAACATCATAAGCTTTCGCCATAGCTATAACATAACCACGCTGTAAATCCCTTATAAATCCTTATTCTCTTGAAGAAGCAACTTGTAAAGAAGACAAATAGTTTTTTTTTATGTTCAACACTTTACGGTAAACATGACCACATTTTAAACAAGTGATTCTTATGGCTTTTACGCTCGATCTTCCGATTCTTATTCTTGCGCTCTTACCAGGGGAAATAAATTGTTTACATCTTTTACAATATAACTGCCGAATTTCATAAGGAAGCCTTAACCTAGTACGCATGGCAATTTTTTTTGCAAGCCTTGAATGACAATTGGCAAGACGATCATCTTCTTTGACCTCGCGCAAAGCATTTGCTATCAAAATTTCAATCCTTTCTCTGGCAATTTCCCTTGAGGC
>DATDNG010000078.1:0-11280 GCA_036518375.1 Nitrososphaeraceae archaeon
ACAGCTGGAGTAAAGGAAAATGAAACAAGTACCTCATCCTTGAGCATATCTCCAAACTACAACTATTCACGACCTTCTGATACTATAGGAAAGATAACAGGATTTACAGTATCTAACTTAATACAAATACAAAGTACAAACATAGGAAATGTATCAAGTTGGATTGATACTGCTATAGCCTCAGGAGCCAATACTGTAAATAGTGTTGATTTTACAATATCTGACAAAAAATTAGATGAAATCAAAAATAATCTTATAAAACAAGCTATTAATAATGCAAGAACCAAGGCAAATATTGCGGCATCTATACTAGGATTAAAAGTAGTAGGGGTAAAGTCAGTCAATCTTAATGAGTTCGAGATTCAACCTCCTCCAATTCCTTTAGCAAAAGATTCATTGGCGGCAGCATCTGCAGATAATAGATCAGCTCCAATTATCGTAGGAGAACAATAAGTCAATACGAACATACGTATTGTGTTTTCAATTCGTTAACTATATAATAATAAGGAAATAATACGAGAAGAGCTATTACTAGGCAAAAAGCGAAATATTTGGAGATTTCGATAATAGGGATCGATTTACTTCACAAGTATAGGCATTCCAATATGCATATTGATAGACGTATATTATAACAATGTTTACTCAAACATTTTACTCAAATAACTGATGTGATCAATAGCTTGATCTAATTTCGAGATCACATAGTTCTCAAGCAGGCATTTATTCATGCTAGTCATTATGGTGTATAAGCATAGGTCTTCGGATTACAAGATTTAGTAGAAATATGGTTTATAATCAAAATCTATACAATGACTATGTATATTACCTTCTAGGTGAAGTTTAAACCATTAATAATTGCTTTCCCCAATAGGGAATGTTAAGATATTATATAATTAGAAGGTTAGCATCATTAGATATCCTTGACATACAACTTTTCCATTAGACGTTCTAGTGTTTATGTTAATATGTATGATCCTCCTCTAGGTTCGTGCGATGCTCCTCTTCCTGTTAACGTACCAGTATAATCACCAGTCACTTCTAACACAAAGTCAAAATCAGTTAATGTTTTGAGAATGTCAAGTGTTAGCCTCATATTTGTTACATAATGAGTACCTTTATCATATACTGCTGGAACAAAACCAGTAGTTTTCCATATATGATTTTTACACCATTCTGAATCTGTACCTTGCTTTGTAAAAACTTCAACCATGTAAAAAGGTGCACGTTCAGATTTTTCATGTTCTCGTATTAGTAAATCATGAATAAGTGTTGGATCTACCTTTGGAAGGTACGTTTGATATAATGTCTCCAACCCTTGAAACACATTCCTTATTTCTTGCAATTCAGACATTTAATACTGTACACACCATCCTTCTCTTTACTGTCGGTTGCCTGCACTTGTTTGCAGTGGTGCAACTAACATAGTTTTTATTTCTTTGAACATGCAAGGTTTTATCTTCTTGTCTTTGATTTTGCAGGCAGTAAAGTGCCATGCCACTTCCAGGGATAGATAGGTAACAACAAATCCCATAGTCAGATACAGAAGGTTTTCAATCATTATTTATATAATAGGAAATGTTGTTAATTAACTTCAGTAAAAACTATCTTTAATTAATCAAAAGAATGTTTTATTTTTATAAAATAGTGTTATTACTTCACGTATGTATTAGCTGATGAATGCAAGCATACAATATACTAAATGTCTGTCATAAAACGATTGTTTGGAGAGCATCTTATGTCTAGACTAACTAGAACATAGAACAAGGAGTTGTCATTTAGATGTATAACCTATAATATGCATAGACTGACCAATCTGACAATATTCATGATGTTTTCTACATAGCCCCTCCTAACATACGCTTCAAATAACATTGAATGTGGTAAGAACACTAAATTGCTCACCAAAATATGATTATTAGGAATTGGGATAAGTTATTTTTAGGGGATTGCTGTTTTTTAGATTACAAAATAGCTCAATAATCTCCTCCGCAAGCAGCTGAATTTATTTTGTTTTTGTTATTGTGAAGAATGTCATTAAGCATCTCTCCTCCCCTAAGTTTAAGGTCGTGCAGTTTATCTTTTCCCTTAGGATTAGAATCAACTATTGGTTTTAAACCTGACCAAGTGTTGTTACTGCTGTTTCCATTAACACAAGGATAATATTGCCATGTCCATCCAGGAGTGAAATAAGAAGAATACTGTTGTTTATGATGCTGAATTGGAAAAATGTCATCAAGTAATTGTTTAAATTCTCGTACCATTCTAATCGGTTGCAAGATAATTCTTTCTGTGGAATCGGTTGAAAATGCTGTTTTCTCTTGGTTTTGTATTCGAATTTTATAATTAGAATATGGGTGTAGTTGGTGATGATAGTAAATAGGAGGAATAGAGGATGGCGAAAAACCACCTGATTGCATAGGAATCTGCTCTTCACTTAATATGCCATTTCTTATACTTCGATATTGATATTCATTTAGTTTCAACAGGTCTACAGATTGGCCTGATCTATTGTGTTATCGTTCTATATTCCAGTTTCGGTTACTTGTTTGTTCGCAAATTGGACATCCCCATTTTTTTACCATTATGGGCCGTCCTCCTTCTCTTCATTACTTAGGCCAATTCCTTCCTTGTCGCTCCGGAGTCACTCCGGAGCGACTCCGGAGTTACTGCAGTTGCTCCAAGAGCATATTTAGTTAATATGGTCAACTATGACATCATATTAGCAAAAGGTGTATAGAAAAAAGACCAGTAGTTACCGTAATTACGGTCATTTCACCTACTCTTTTTTCTGGTTGTTGATAATGATTTATAGCATTCTGATAGACTGATACACATGTCAATGCAAATATACATTCTGTAGGTACTACTATGCTAATATGATAATATACACCATGCCCATTTTGACCGTCTTAATATCTGTTATACTGGCAAAACGCGAATTTTCCTCTTCCAGATCCTTATGAGATTATCGTTACTCTTTTTGATATACTGATTGCAAGTAAAGCTTCTGTTAATCAATTTAAATCTAAGATGTTGATGGTTAGAATTGCCGATGGAATTGAATCTGAAATTTTTGGCAAAGCCAGGGAAAATGGCAAAAAAGTTGAAGTTAAAGGAATGGGATGCTGACTATGATGCAAACAAAAAGAAAGAAGACGCGGAGAAGGAATTGGTTCATTTTTCTAGTCGAATGTCCGATTTACAATACAAGCTTTTTGCAGATAATAGCCAATCCCTTCTGATTATTCTTCAGGGAGTTGATGCTTCAGGGAAAGATGGAACAATTCGTCGCGTGATGGGAGCACTAAACCCCCTAAGCTGTTATGCAAAGCCATTCAAAGTTCCAACGACAGAAGATCTCTCACATGATTTTCTTTGGCGTGTTCATATGGCAATTCCTTCAAAAGGTCAAATAGCTATTTTTAATCGTTCTCATTACGAAGATGTCATTGAAGTTCGTGTTCATAATTTAATTCCAAAGAATGATTTGACTTTAAGATATAGACAAATCAATGATTTTGAAAGATACTTATCAGAGAATCACGTTAAGATACTAAAATTCTTTTTGCATATTAGTAAAGATGAACAGAAAAGAAGACTCATAGGGAGGCTACAGGATCCAGCAAAACGCTGGAAGATATCAGAAAGCGACCTTCAAAACATGAAATATTGGGATAATTATATGGAATCTTATGAAAAAGTTTTGAATATGTGTAGTACCAAGTATGCACCTTGGTATATTGTCCCTGCAAATTTAAAATGGTTTCGCAATTGGGTGGTGGCACAGATTGTCGTCAAAACATTAGGTAGCATGAAACTAAAATATCCTCAACCAAAAATAGATGCCTCGAAATTTTCTATCGAGTAGGTTAGTACACGTTTACACGCTTTGAGCGGACTGCTCTACCTCTTGAAGTGTCTATGACGTTGCTAAGCTCTCAAAGCTCTGCATTCATTGAGTAAAGAATCGTCATTAGGGGCCGACAATAAATATCGGTGCAGAAAGTAGATAGATTTAATATAACAAGGTTTTTATTTTGTTTTCTCAAAACTATGCAAATGAAGTCATCTAATAAACCGATGAATTTTCAATAGAATAAGAATAAAAATAGCATACTATACTGTTAATCAAAAGAGCCGCCATTAAAACCATTCACCCGTTATTGAAGTTATCAAAAGGATGATATAAGTCACTATTATTTACTCCTATTAACAGGGATAGCAAGCATTGGGGAAAAAGGAACTTACTAATCTTTTTTCATCTGATCCAAACAGATATTATAAAGTTTCTTTATTCGACAGAATGGGTTTTAAGCGTCAGAGGTGTACAGTATGTGGAAAATTCTTTTGGACGCTGGTTGAAAGGATGCTTTGTCCTGATCATGAAAATTATAGTTTTATAGGTAAACCTCCTACAAATAAGCGACTTGACTACGTTAATGCTTGGAAAGAAACAGAAGAGTATTTTCAATTTAACGGCCACTCAATAACTAGGCGGTATCCCGTAGTTTGCAGATGGCGTGATGACCTATATTTCACAATAGCATCAATTGTAGATTTTCAAAGAGTAATGGGAAACAAGGTAGTTTTTGAGCTACCTGCAAATCCACTCCTTGTTCCACAGATGTGTTTACGCTTCAACGACATTGAAAACGTAGGCTTGAGCGGCAGACATTATACAAGTTTCTGTATGGTTGGGCAGACATCCAATGCAGATGCTCCAGGAGGTTACTGGAAAGACAAATGTATTGAGCTAGATTATGGGTTACTTACAAACGGGCTTGGAATAAATCCCGAGGAAATCACTTTCGTAGAAGATGTCTGGATGGGTGCAGGCGCATTTGGATATTCTTTAGAATATTTTGTGTGCGGACTTGAATTAGGCAATGCTGTTTTTACCGAATTTGAAGGAAATGAAAATAACTATCGTGTGATGGCTAACAAAATTATCGATATGGGTGCAGGACTTGAGAGATTTTCATGGATTACAATGGGAACACCCACAAGTTATGATTGCTCTTTTGGTCCCGCAATAGGAAAACTTGTTGACGCTACCGGAACCTTTGGGAACCAGGATATTCTATCCAAATACTTTGGAGCGGTGTCAAGTAAACTTGATGCCATGGGCGGCGACATAAAAGCACTAAAATCATTAATTGCTAAAGAATTAAAAGTATCAGATGAGCAGCTTGCAAAAATGATTGCTCCTTACGAAGCAATTTACACTATTGCGGATCATACTCGTACATTATTATTTTCTATTTCAGATGGTGCACTGCCTTCAAATGTAGGCGGGGGGTACAATCTCAGAGTAATCCTAAGAAGAGCACTTTCAATTATGGAAAGGATGGACTGGATTATAAAACTTGAAGATATTGCTGATATGCATATTGATTATCTGAAGCAAATGTATCCAGAACTTGATGAACATAGAGAAGATGTCAGAACGATCTTGCAGATAGAATCCAGTAGGTATATAGGTTCTAGAGAAAGGATGAATGCAATTGCCACTTCTATCAAAAGCAGTAAAAAGAAAGTAATGGTCGATGATCTCATCAGGATGTATGAATCTGATGGCATTACCCCAGATTTTTTAGTAGAAGCAGGAGCAATAGAAAATATACCATCCACTTTTTACACTAAACTTGCTGAGCTTCATACACATCAAATAGCAACGCAGGTTCAAAAATCAGTTTATGGGTTAGACGGTCTTTTGCCTACAACGCTATTGTATTATGAAGACCAATCAACACGCAAATTTACTAGTAAGACTCTAAAGGTACTAGAAAATAAATATGTTATACTAGATCAAACAGCATTTTATCCACGTGGTGGTGGACAAGAACCCGATTTGGGTGAAATTGACGGTATAAGGGTAGTTGATGTTATAAAGCAGGGAGATATTGTAGTTCATAAATTGCAAGATGCAAGAGGTTTTGTTGAAGGCAAGGTTGTCCATGGAATAGTAAACGACCGAAGACGCGATTTGATTACTAAACATCATACTGCAACTCATGTACTTAACACATCTGCTAGGATCAACCTTGGATCGTGGGTTTGGCAAAACTCCGCATTTAAAGAAGAAAAGTATGCTAGACTTGACATAACTCACCATTCTGCTTTGAACCGAGAAGAAGTCGAGAGAATTGAAAAAACGGCTAACAATGTAATCAGACAGGATCTGCCAGTTATAATCAAGGTATATGGACGAGGTGATGCCGAGCAGAAGTATACCTTTAGAATATATCAGGGAGGTGTGGTTCCAACCAGTAACACGAGAATTGTAAATATTGAGGGATGGGATATTGAAGCATGCGGCGGGACACATGTTAACAAGACTGGTGAAATAGGACTTATAAAAATTACAAAAGCCGAACGAATACAGGATGGCATAGTAAGATTAGATTTTGTAGCTGGTGAAGCAGCTATAAATTATATACAAAAACAAGAAAATCAACTTACTGCTATTGCACAGTCATTAGGTTCAAGTAAGGAAAAAGTTGTTGAATCCTCCCAAAAAAATATAGATGAATTAGAAGCAATGAGGAGAAAGATAAAGACAATACTCCGAAAAATTGCTCCTGCCATTGCAAAGTCAATTTCTTCAGAAGCAAAGCAACTATCATCAGATGGCACCAAGTTCTATGCTGTATCTGATGATGAACTTGATGACGAATATTGCATTGCTATTGGTGAAAAGTCTATCGAAATTGACCCATCGTTAATCTATATCGCATTGATTTCAAAAGGTCATGGAATGCGAGTGGTTGTATTTGTTGGTAGAAAAGCAAGACAGAAAATCAAGGCGGGCATTATAGCAAAACAAATTTCAATTCAACTTGGAGGTTCTGGAGGAGGCGATGACAGGTTTGGCCAGGGTGGTGCTGGCAGTAACGAAAGGAGTAAGGACAAAATAGAAGAAGCTTTACTCTCAGCTGAAGAATTGGTTATGAAAAGCGTCGCAGGATAATGAAGAGCATGACAAGCACCATCATCATTCCTCCTTCGCGCGGTAGCAACAACAGTGATAGAGCGACAAAAACGATAGATTGGAATTCAATTGAAGAAAAGTGGCGTCAAAGATGGGAGGAGCAAAAGATCTTCCAGGCTGATCCAGATTTTGCAAAGAAAAAATATTTCATAACTGTAGCTTATCCTTATCCCAACTCTCCTCAACATATTGGACATGGGAGAACTTACACTCTTGCTGATGCTCATGCGCGGTATATGAGGATGAAAGGTTACAATGTATTATTTCCAATGGGTTTCCACTATACAGGGACACCTATTCTTGGTATGTCTCGCAGAGTTGCAGCTGGAGATAAGGAATTACTGGAGACGTTTCATAATATCCATGGCGTTTCATACGATATAATAGAAACATTTGTTGAGCCTATAAACATTGCCAGTTACTTCCACAATGAGATCAAACTGGGGATGAAAGAGATGGGTTATTCTATAGATTGGCGGCGCGAATTTACTACTATAGATAAAGTATATTCAAAGTTCATTTCATGGCAATTTAGAACCTTGTTAAAAAAAGGGTTAATAGTCCAAGGTTCGCACCCAGTTGGTTGGTGTCCAAATGATCAAAACCCTGTTAGCCAGCATGATACAATTGGCGATATTGAACCAGATTTCAACGAATATACAGTGATTAAATTTAGATTAGAAGACAGTGATGGCTGCATAATCCCAGCTGCAACTATGAGACCAGAAACTATTTATGGTGTAACTAATCTATGGGTCAATCCTGAACTTGAATATGTCAAGATACAGATTGATAACGAAAAATGGATTGTCAGCAATGATGCAGCTAGAAAATTAGAATTTCTAAATCACAAAATTGCAATACAATCTACTATAAAGGGAAAAGAAATAATTGGTAAAAATGTCAAAGATCCAATCAAACAGGTTTCTATTCCAATATATCCTGCATCATTTGTCGAGGCAGATAATGGCACTGGAATCGTAATGTCAGTTCCAGCCCATGCACCTTATGATTATCAGGCTCTAGAAGATTTAAAAAATAATGCTTCTACTATAAGCAATATTAATAATGAATTCCGATTAAAAACTGAAGAAATAGTAAAACCTATAGCAATAATTGAATCAGAAGGCCACCATACAGATATTAATAATAATATAACCCCTGCCGGGGAAATCATAAAGAAATTCAAAGCAAAGAACCAAGACGATCCAGGATTGAAAAGGGCTACCGAAGAGCTATACTCCCATGAATTTTACAAAGGGAAAATGTCTCAAAATACTGGTAGATATGCTGGCATGCCAGTACAGGAGGCAAAAGATAAGATAAAGAAAGAAATAATCACATCTGGCTCTGCCGACATAATGTTTGAATTGGTAACGAAGCCTGTTAAGTGTAGGTGCGGCACTGAATGCGTGGTTAAACTATTGAATGATCAATGGTTTATTAATTATGGTGATAAAAGATGGAAAGACAGAGCACACGAATGTATCAATACAATGGAGATATTACCAGAAGAAATTAGGCAGGAATTTAACTATGTAATTAATTGGTTAAAGGAAAGAGCTTGCGCAAGAAAATCAGGACTCGGTACTAAATTGCCATGGGATCAGGATTGGATTATTGAAAGCCTCTCCGACTCCGTTATCTACATGGCATACTATATTATTGCAAAATACGTTAATGGTAATAACAATAATAATTTACCCATTAATTCAGAGAATATAGAGGACCCTTTCTTTGATTACATACTACTTGGAAAAGGCAATGCTAGTCAAGTCGCTGCAGATTGTAAAATCCCTATTGTATTAATTGACGAGATGAGAAACGAATTCTCATACTTTTATCCTTTAGATGCTCGACATTCTGGAAGAGACCTTATTCCAAATCATCTTTCATTTTTTATTTTTAACCATGTAGCGATTTTTGGGAGGGACAATTGGCCAAAGCAAATAGTAGTCAATGGCTCTGTATTGATGGAAGGAAAGAAGATGTCAAAATCACTTGGAAATATTATCCCATTGCGTTCTACAATCAAAGAGTATGGTGCTGACGCAATTCGTTTAGCTATGCTGATCTCTGCAGAGCTGTTACAGGATGCCGACTTTTCATTTGATGCAGTTAAAGGAATTCTGTCCAAATTATATGATATTTATCAGATGGCAATTGAGTACTCAATAGAAAAGACAAAGACAGGGAGCGCAATAGCTGAATTAGAAGACAGGTGGCTTGTCAGTAGATTGCAGTATACTGTTGCAGCTACTACAATGTCTATGGAGAAATTAAGGGTAAGAGAAGCACTTCATTCAATACTATATTCGCTTGATCAAGACTTACAGTGGTATAGGAAGAGAGTCAAAAGCAAAGGCCGAGAAAATTCTATTTCTGCTATTTTAGCTCTGTTTCTTGAAACTCGCATCAAGATGCTTGCTCCATTTGCTCCATTTATAAGCGAGGAAATTTGGGAAAAAATTAGTGGCGATAGTAGTAATTTATCCTTACCATCACAGTCATCATCTTCAATTATTTTTGCCGGGTGGCCACAAGTAGATGATCATAGAAAGGATCCAGTAGCAGAAGAATCAGAATCTCTAATTATGAATTTGGTATCTGATATTCAGAAAATTGTCAAAGTTACCAAGATAACTCCGACAAAAATTGTCATATATACTGCGACGCGGTGGAAACAAAAGATCTATCTACAGATACTTGTAAGCATGTTATTGGAAAGAAAAACTAATTTTGGTGATATTATGAGGCAGCTACTCAATCATGATGTAGAAACAGCGTCAAAAGCAAAAAATGATCCAAGCTTAATAAGAAAAATGATAGAAGACATTCTGTCAGATCCAATTGAAGCAAGGAATAGGAGGTTGAAATTAGCAGCAGACTTTGATGAGACATTTCCTATAAATGATGCTAAAAGCTTGTTGTCTTTGGAAAGTGGAAATGCACAGGCTCAGATAATCTTATACCCAGAGGAGGAGAAAGGAGGAGGAGAAGATGGTGCTGATAATTCACAAAAAAAACCTGATCCTAAATCGAAAGCAAAATTTGCTAGGCCATTTAAACCTGCAATCTATATCGAATAATAAATAAGGTATACGGTAGGTAATGATAATTATTTTCTCTTTTCCCTCATCTTTCTATTCCTTGCAACTGCAACGGAAGATATTATGTATATTGAAAATCCTGCAACAGCCATTACAAATCCATAAAGTGAAAATCCTCCTCTGTTAAGATAAGTCCCTATCCCTACAAATATTGCTCCTACAACCAATAATGCCAGCCCTGCACGGGCAGATCCAGGCATTCGAATTTTCTTTGACAATTGCCCTGCCTACTACTGTTAAGATGCACATGGGTTCATGTTAATATCAATTATGGGTCTCCTATAGAATATAGTTAATGCTGATTGTCTCATATACCGATTAAAATGAATAATAGTTTGATAAAAAGATAATCCGAACAATATCGAAACGCACATTTACAAAGATAAATGATTGAGATAAACTCAAAAATCTGCTGACAAATTGAAGACTCAAAGTACAATGGGACTTTAACAAGTATGGGGTTCTGTATCACTAGTTTACCAAGAAAGTTGGAGATATGAAAATGCTAGAAATAAATAGTAATGGATTAACAGGTTTTATATTGAAGCAACTTGAGTATTTCAAGTTCAATTACATGATATAGGAAATACTGTGTTGTATTCCACAGGAATTCTCCGATACAATTAATTCCAAAAAAAGCAAAGTTTTGCAGCAGATGTGGCAAGTCGCAATAATTAAAATATACATCGCGGCATATTACTTCTAACGATGAAGGCGTTCAACGGTAGAGCTGCAAGTGAAGAATACATGTCTACTCACTCACTAACCTTTTCCACTCCAGAGATGACATTAAAGAAATTTGTTCTATGGCTAGGTGAGCAGGTCACTAATCCTAGCAGCAAAGAACGAGTTCCACGACTGATGCTCTATATAGAAGAGAAAACAACCAATACCATAGGCAAAGAAAACTCTAATTTAATGCCAGACACTGATGATACTTTTAGACCTTCTGGTGCCGTTACTGAAATGTACGGCGGGATATCATCATCATTATCATCTCCATCTCCTTCTTCTCCTCCTTCTTCTTATCCTACCAATGATATTACTTTACCAAAAAAAGGCTCAATTGACAAGAAAATCCCAGATTCGGATACCAAATTCTGCTTCGAGTGTGGTTCTAACCTCAAGGCAAACTCAAAGTTCTGCAGAAATTGTGGAACCAAACAAGAATAAATGTAG
>DATDNG010000079.1:0-2574 GCA_036518375.1 Nitrososphaeraceae archaeon
TTCAGTACTTGTTGCAAATGGCATCAAAGGAAACTAATAACTAGTGTACGCAATTAATGATAGTTAGTCGTTTGAATCTTAATTCTAGATACTATTTGAATATTATAGTAGAAAAATGATACGCCAGGTCGAAAGAGAAGAAAAATGACAAAGGATTTGAAATGATATGGATACAGCTAGCAACTTGTTCACATCGTCTCACATTTGCCTTTCCACATTTTTTGCTTCTTGTCTTTCCTCAGTCATACGTTGTGGAGCATATGTAATACCATGATCTAATTTCAAATGACTCAGAAAAGCTACCCCATTATTGATGGTATCCTTAACTATCAATGCTCGTCTACATATACTACATACGATAACATGTTCATCTCTAGATGCTGCCATATAATAAACACTAAGACAATTCTGCCTTTATTAACCAAATTGATCGAAGAACTTCAGTTAGGCTAAGAATAGGTTGAATAGGATTTCTTAGCTCATGATATGCGATATTGATGAACTCCTTTTGCATTTTATCATGTCTTTTTAGTTGTTCATATCGGATATGTTCATTGCACAGCAATTCAAAAAAATTTAAACGCCATATTGAATATGGGAATAATCAAAGTTGCGACTGTAAACCAATGGCAACAATATCCGCATACAATACCGCACTGTAAAATCAAGGCTGACAAATGGTTTATGCATTCAGGATACATTAGTACAAGAAAAGAAAAGCCATGTTCGTATTATCCGCATTCAGGATATAGAAGAGAAGTACAGTGGATGCTTGACCTTAAAAATATCAAACATGAAACTAATGGATCAAACCTATTTGATGCTTCTATGACGCCTGTTTCTGATATAAGCAATGGCGGTTTTTCTATTGTAATAAATCCATTTGGTGAAGCATACCCTGAATTGGGCAATGGTGGAGGTGTAGGATTTAAAACAATAGCTTCTTACATCAGAGATGGTGGAATATTTATCAATTCGGGAGGACAGTCATTTGCTTATAGCTGGGATGTAAATACTGGAAATTCCCAACTCTTGGTTAATTTTATTCCGGCACTAAGCGACATACAAACTGACTATATCGAGGGAATTCCCATACTGCAGAGTGCAATGAAAATTATCTTTGTTGGTAGAAGAATGAGAAGACGACATAGAGTACCTAATCATAACTCAAATGTTAACAGATTGGAATCTGTTCAACCACATCTTTCCTTTCTTTGTTACTTTCAGGTTAGTATCATCCACATCATCCTTTTCTTTTAGTTCTTTTTCTACAACCCAATTTTTATCTTTTAAAAATTCTATCCATGCAGAAACAAGTTGTCTATCTCCCTCGAATTTTTCATGAATTATTTGATTTTTACTATAGCCTTTAGCTAGACACTTTAAAATATAAGCTGCTCCAGTTAAGCCTGTTATATGATGGCTATTATCAGGATGATCTTGATGTCTTGATGCTATTACTTTGAATAGGTCTATCACTATTATCTTATTACCACCATATACATGACGGCAATCACTCTATATTTCGAATTAGCTTTTGCCTAACCTGTATTTATTCATATTTGACAACTATTAAATATGAATCTGCTAACATTAGAGTTAACATGCATTATCCTAAGTCATAAGGTTCACTTTACTACCATTACAGGGCATGCTGCATTTATTATAACTCCAGAAGCAACACTTCCAAGCAATAGCTTTTTAAATCCAGATCTTCCTCTCGTCCCTATTACAATTAAATCAACATCTTTATTCTTGGCATATTCAACTATTGCAGCTACTATCGAAGTAGCTGATACAACTACATCAGTATGTAGTTGAATATTGTTATTGTCGTTATTATTATTATCAATATTGATTTTTTCCTTAATCTTGTCAAACCATTGTTGTGCTTCCATTTTAGCACCTTCGAGAATTTCCCTTATTGCACTAGGAGTAGCAAGACCGCCACTGCCAAATACTCCTGCAGAAGAGTATGCAAATCCCACCCGCGAAAAGACTACATATAGTGCAAACAATTGTTGGGGATTGCTGCTGTTCGTCTCTTTTTTGGCTATTGCAACTGCACGATCTGCTGCATTCATAGATGATTGTGAACCATCTACTGCAATCAATATCTTTGAAAATTCGCTTTTAGTTTGAGACAATATCGGTATTGCTTATATCATTCCTGCCTTTACAAATAAGTCTTTAGAACACTGTCCTTTAGCAATTTGTACTTAAATACTTGAATTACTAAGCCGATTTTACTAGATGGCAACAACAACAGTACTGAAGAAGAAACCAGGTAAATCATTCTTTAAAGATTAGTATGAGTTAGAGTTAGATTTTGGTAAACTTCAATCAAAGGTTTATCATGTTTTTGAAATAGGAAGAAAAGAAGGTATGACAGATATGGAGATAGGTAATTACGTAAGGGATAGAATGAAGGTGCATTATTCTGACTGGACAATACGTGATGTACTAAAAGAATATCCTGGAGCTAAGCATTTAGAACATAGTAGGTTATATATAAACCACGAACCAGAGTATGAAATACTATAATAAAATACCGATAGTAGAGACGTGTAATTT
>DATDNG010000080.1:0-2440 GCA_036518375.1 Nitrososphaeraceae archaeon
CAGACCCTTCTAATATATTTTGTGCAATATTCTTAACTTGTTTGATTTGCTTTCCCATATAATACTTGATTTATGGTTTGTCTGTTCTTTATTGAGCAGATTAGTAATGTTTTATATCACAGTTAAATAAGCGGCCCAAAAAGCAATTATCTAGTACAATGCGGCAGTGGAAACAGAAGAAGAGTGTGAACATCTTTGTTAACACATGATTTCAATTATGCAGAGATTGATCGATTCACCAACAAAGTATCTCATTTTTATGCCAGAAACACTTTTCAGCAATTTTTACCAATAGCTCAAATGCTGATAATGTACCAATAATAGTACAAAATCACTATGATTCAACAACTAAATACAGCTGATAACTGTTACCACAGTAGCATTTAGCATCCTAGAATGCAGGCTTGTCTACTTTGTCACCTAACTACAGTAACTGGGCATTTTGCATGTTGGACCAATCTATAAGGTACGCGACCTAGCTTGAATTCTTTAGCTGTGTAAAGTCCTTTGCTCCCAACTATTATAGTATCTACTTTTTCTTCTTCTGCTATATGCAATATTTCTACAACTGCATCTCCGTCGCGTATTACTACTTTTACATCTCTTATTCCATAATCTTTAGCCTGAGATTTATAACCCTCAAGGACTTCAGTAGTTACGGCTGTTCCACCTTCTAGCTGTATTTGCTTAGCAATTTCCCTAAGTTCCTGCTTTATCTTAGCTGATGCTCCTTTTACTCCTTCAAGTGCGTCAAATACGTTTACAATAATTAGAGCCGCACCATATTGTTTTGCTAAAGAAGAAGCGTATTCATATGCTCTTAACGATAACTCTGAACCATCCATAGCAACAAGGATTTTGGATATCATTCTACCTTGATTTCCTTTCCTTTTGGCTTTTTTTGTTCTTTTTTCTCAAATGTGATTTCTAATATCCCATTATTGTAAGTAGACCTAGCAGTTTCGATGTCTGTCTCCGAAGGAACCTCAATAGCCTTGTGATATTTTCTTTTGGGATCGTCACTTTTGACTTCTAAGGTCTGATCATAGGCGTTTATTCTGATGTTGTTTTTATTTATTCCGGGCATTTCTATTACCACTTTAACTTCGTTATCTGTTGTAGTTATATCTACTAAAGGCTCTAGCTCACCGCTAATTTCAGGTCTAGCCATTCCACCACCAAAGAAGCCCTTTGATGGTTTTATGTTGCCAAATTCTCTTACTCTTGGTTTACCATCAGGGCCAACGGTCATAGAATAACCATATACAAAAGGTCCTGCTTCTCTTATTTTTCCACCCTCTGGCGTAGTATATTCTCTAACCAAATCTTTTGGGACGCGTTTTTCTATGTCTTCGAATTGTCTTTCCATATCGCGACTCATTTGATCAAAACCTCTGAACATATCATCAAAGAATGCTCCGCCTCCAAAGCCTCTCCTGCCCATTCTGCTAAAGAATCTCCTATACCAGTCAAACGGCTCTATGTCATCTGAACTCAAATAGCATTCCTATCTCCTCGTGTTGCAGATCAGCAATATATGGTATTTAACGATTTAGAACTTGCAACACATGTATTCTGCAGTGACAGGACATCAAAGATAGAAGTTCTTATCAACTAATTAAGCTAATATTATGATAGTTAATAGTTGATCTTTGGACAACAGAATTATAGTAGTTAATATGAAAATATGACTAGGTATTATGAAGCAACCTAAGAGAGTTAATCTTTCATTATCGATTATAATGAAAGATTAAGCTGTTTAGATTCAGACTTTGCCTTGCCTTTAACCTTAACTTTATTTCATTAATGTTCTTATCATTCGAATATAGTCGTACATTAGTTCAGGCGCTTAATTTTCTCATATACGACATATGAGAATAGATTATTTACAGTATATCATATGATTTTTTCTATGATGGACATGGCTTGAGCTGAGGACGGATGATGATGTGGGACGGAGTATACTCCGATCTAAAAGAGATAGTATTGATAAGTGGGGTGACAATACAACATCGTGGTATACTCTGAACAAAAAAAAGTAAATAAGACAGACGAAGAATGGAAAAAACAACTAACTGAGGTATGTAGAAGAAAAGGAACAGAGCTTCCTTTTACAGGAGGATACTATAATTCCAAGGAAAAAGGAGTATACAGATGTGTATGTTGTGGAAATGAGCTATTCAGCTCAGACAATAAATTCGATTCAAACACTGGATGGCCTAGTTCCACACGAGCAGGCAAATTCGAAAATATCAAGATGAAATTGGATTTGAGTCATGGAATGATCAGAAAAGAAGTTAAATGCACCAAATGTGGAGCGCATCTAGGACATGTATTTGATGGTGGGCCAGCACCAATACGAAAAAGATACTGCAAAACTCTATTGCATTGAGCCTAGATAAGGAGAAGCAGACCATTAGTAGATAAAGCTAAAAATCAG
>DATDNG010000081.1:0-3085 GCA_036518375.1 Nitrososphaeraceae archaeon
ATAGGAGTTCGTAGCTCATGGGCTGCTATATTAATGAATTCTCTTTGCATTTTATCATGCATCTTTAGCCGTACATGTGCTTTCATTAATTCTAGATATATTCCTGATTGTTTCCATAAATTCTCAAATATTGCAACATATGATAAAACACCTGCCCTACTATTAGAGTACGTTGACAATCCTATAGCTCCAAGAAAAGTTGTCTTTGAATCATCTCTCAACTCCATTACCAATGAAGCTTTTCTATCAACTACTAGAATTGTGGCTTTGGTTTCTGACATTTGTTCTATGTTTCTAACATCTATTATTATTGTATGTTCATCAGAAGAAGTATGACAATAACAATACTCTTCTTTTAGTTGCTGTACTCTTTGTTCTACCAATCTATTTATAGGCACCAATATTCTGACTTTAACATTTCTTCCTTCTTTTCTTCTTCTTACTGCTTCTTGTATAGCCAAAGGTATAGCACCCATCTTATAGTGCCTTACGAAAGCATTAACAGTTGGAAATACCCATAATATTTCTTCTTCAGCCGTCTTTACAATATCTAGGTAGCGATCCTGTGCTCTTGCTGAACTTGGAATAACTTCGATATCAGCAATGTCAAGTCCTTCCTCAATATCTTTAATTCTTTCTGTAGCATCAACACCATCTTTCCATATCTCTTCAAATATAGAATTATAATGTTTAATGTAGGCAGGTTCGTTACTAATTAAAAGCTGTTCCAATATTTTACCTCCTTCCATTTTATCTATAGTTGCATAGAAATGTTTGTTATCAACGGCAAAATTCATTGGAACTAGATTTCTAACATGTCTTATCTGTACCCATGCATTTAGAAATATTTTTACTAAATCTATGTTATCCTTATTTATACAAGTAATCCATCGTATCCCTTTGCCTTCTGCTTCTCTTCTTTGCTTATCCACTATTTTCTTGTAATCTTCAAAGAAGTTTTCATAGACCAATTGCAGCCCGCCAATTGGTGAGCAAACAGAGCTTTCAGAGGCTTTTTCAACCACATCTTTCATATGGTATAAAATCTGTTCTTTATCTTCTAGTATTTTGGTTTCTATGGTTTCAGTTCCTTCTTCTATTTCTCTTATCCTTTGTTCAGCTGGAACTGCTGTGTTCCATAGCGTGTCAAAGATATATTGTGCTTGTTCGACCACCTCTTTAACATTGCTATATATAACCTGAGTCAGAGGTTTTGCTTGTTCTAGAACTGTGGTGGCCATGTATTCTGATTCACTAACTGCTATGCCACCTTTAACTCCATCTAAATGACGAAGTTCATCTACTAGTTTCATTAATTGCTTGCAGTAGTGAACGTTATCTTTGGTAATTTCAGTAAAAGCTCTTATTCTCCCACCTCTCCTTCTTATGTCAACGTATCCATTTCTGTATTCTTTTATCTCAACTACTATTGACGGAGCTTTGTTGTCAAAACAGATATCCATTCGTTCTTTTACATTGGACATAAAATATACTCCTCTTCCTACAGCATTTTCGACTCCATATAGTATCTCTGATTTATTTTGTGGATATGGATCTGGAGGAAGAGGTTTAATAGTCACTAATAGAACAAAATGCAATCGCACTTATAAGTTAAGGACAATAAGAGAGCTTGGTAAAAATACGATAAAAGTGAGCATATACAAGTATGCATCTATATTATCTATTTATCTTGTAGATGTTATTACTAGAAGTTTACCCGACTAGGGCAGGAGCTAGATAAACGTAATCATGTGAAGCCAGTAAACGAACAACCAAATAGCAATGAAATATCACTATTACAAAAATAGTAATAAGGAATAATATATCTTGAATTAAGACTTTTGTTTATAATGGTTCAGGAAGGTCATCACTTTTGTCTACCTCTTTTGCAGCTGTGAATCTTTGTTTACGACTTTGATATTACAGCAGTAGAGAATAATAACTAAGCTGATTCAATATTTGTTAAATATGAAGAGTCCATTATACAGAAACCTGACAAAAAGTAGAATGACGGTGAATTGATTGAATACTATTATTTCTTTGCTTCGGGCTTTGTTTTATCTTCTACTAATTTGAACTTGGATAATTGCTTGTATGCAAGAAACACTATAAATGCAATTATCAAAAAGTCAATTATATTTGAGATCAAATCACCCACCATGAATTTTGATTTTCCTATAGTAAATGACACGGCATTTAGATTTCCTGCTGGTATGAATAGCCCTATAAAAGGAGTTATGATATCATTAACAAATGCAGTAACCATTTTAGAAGCTGCTTGGCCTATTACAAATGCAATGGCTAATCCGATTATTCCAAATGTTTTGAGGAAGTCAAAGAATTCTTGTGCCAATGACCTTTTTACTTCGACAGGTAGATCAGCCATACAAGAAGTGTGTGGGTTTCCTTGTAAGATATAGTACATGATACATTACCATAGTCATTTTCTATAGTCACTTTTACTGGTGTAAGGTTGACTGTTAAATAAAGCGCTTGTTTCATACGGTCTGGATCCACTGGGTTGATTGTGTTCCAGAAAATGGCTGCCTTTTAGTTTGGCATAAGTGTGCCGACCAAATACGTGAGACCGAACCAATTTGCAACTACCATACATGCCAACCCAAGTTTTCATTGCATGGCCTTGGTACAATGATAAAGAAATAATTATACTATAATGCTGAGCTAGGGATTAAATAACCATCGTGTGCACATTTAAATAATAAAAATGATGATACTGTATTATTAGTATTACGCATATTTTTTATAATATTTGTTTTTTTGATTAGCATAAAAACATTATGAATATACCTCTTAATTTAAGAGTCTCATCTCGTAGTTTTAGTATGAACATATCAACCAAATGGCTCTTAACAGTTATGTAGTCATTATCACCTTGCTATAAATAATTTTTCACATATTGAAACATTAAAGAAAATACTCAATTAGTCTAGGGCGGTATCAATACAAAGAAATATGTGGTTATAGACTCTGTATTCTTCTGCATGCATGTATTATCCCTTCTTTAGTAATATAGAATTTGCCTGTTTGTAACTCAACTCTTATGTATCGGGATTCATTTGCAAAT
>DATDNG010000082.1:0-2911 GCA_036518375.1 Nitrososphaeraceae archaeon
TAGATAATAAATACAGCACAGAACTATTTAAGCAAATGTCTAATGACTGAAATTAGATGTTATGATAGGAGGCGGCTCAATGTTTTTCCAAGCTAGCAAACTACAGCAATTTATTTTATTTACTTCAGACTGCACTCACTATAGCATCTCTTGGAAAGCAATAAAGTTATGTCTAAACTATCTAACCCATATGTTGCCGTAAACCCTTTCGCTTGTTTTCTATAACAAACATACCTGAAGGTAAAGGAGAAGCATTGGGCCTGTCGCAAACCGCATTGTGATGCCGCTGCCATCTGGAGATACAACGGCTCCACATGAAGGCTTTTATTAGTTGGTTAATGGTAATGATGATAACAGTTGTGAGACATATCCTATCTGAAGAAAAACGTCATGGTCCTAAGAATCATATGCATGTACACATCGCGTTAAAAAATTTTTTTTCTTGTATTGATTGGTCAAAAACTTATCGCCCAACAGAGTTTGTTCCTCTGGCAGATGCACAAGAAAGAGTTTTATCAAATGATGTGGCAAGTTACGTAAACCTGCCCCCCTTTGCCAAGGCCGAAAGGGATGGTTATGCAGTTAAATCAAAAGATACCACAGGAGCATCAATAAAACATTCTATCTTGCTTAAATCAGTAGGCAGGATCACTGCTGGTCAAGATGTAGAGCTCGCAGTTGAATCTGGAAAGGCAGTGGCAATAGCCACTGGTGCTAAGGTTCCAAGAGGCGCAGATGCAGTAATAATGATAGAGCACACAAAGCTGGAGAATAATAATATCGTTAAGATCTTTAAGCAAATAGAACGTGGTAAAAATATATCAGTAGAGGGCGAAGACGTAAAAAATGGTCAGATCCTGCTTAAGAAAGGAACATGGCTTTCTTCACAAGATTTGGGTTTAATGGCTTCGGTAGGTCTTGGTAAGGTTCCAGTCTATAAGAAGCCAGAGGTTGCAATACTTGCTACTGGTGATGAACTTGTCGAACCTGGATCTAAGCTTGATGATGCTTGCATCTATGAAAGCAATAGATACATGATCTCAGCTATGGTCAGAGAATTTGGGGGAAAAGTGGTTGACCTTGGAATATGTAGAGACGATAGAGATGTAATACTCTCTAAATTGAAAGAAGCATTGAAATTAGATATAGTTGTCGTGTCAGGCGGAGCATCAGTAGGAGAAAAAGATTACGTGCCTGAGATTATAAATAATTTAGGGAAACCAGGGTTAGTTGTTCATGGAATTGCTATGAAACCTGGGTCTCCGACAGGACTAGGCGTTGTTAATTATAAACCGATAATTATTACTCCCGGTTTTCCTGTATCTTCCTATCTTGCATTTTACACATTCGGACAACCATTGATTTTACAGATGTTGAAAACGCGAGGACCTCCAGAAGCAAAATTAATTGCTAGAATGGGATCTAATATAAGCGTGCATAAAGACTTTCGTACGTTTGTCAGGGTAAAGGTGGTAAAGCAGAATGATTCCTATTTGGCTATGCCTATTAGTGCCTCGGGAGCAAGTTTGCTTTCAACTCTAACAAAGTCAAATGGTATAATTATAGTAGAAAATAACACCAGATTATTGAAGGGGAAAAAGGTAGAAGTGATACTGCTAAGGAATATCGCAGGGGTATCTCGGTAATTGTTTGTAGATAAGGTGGGCGGGTATCCTTGCAAGATGATATGATAACAGATAGTTTTGGCAGAGTCGCAAGAAAATTGAGAATTTCTATTACAGATAGATGCAATATGCGCTGTATGTACTGTATGCCATATAATAATACTGAATGGTTTGAGCAGGATAATGTTTTAAGTTACCAAGAGATTTTTAATCTTAGTAATATCTTTGCAGGTCTGGGTATCAAAAGGATAAGAGTGACAGGAGGCGAGCCTACGATCCGACCCAAAATAGAAGATCTGATAAGCTCGTTATCAAAGATAAGGGGAATCCAATCCGTTAGTATGACAACGAATGGTCTTTTGTTACGTGAGAAAGTCAAGCAGCTCAAGCAGGCCGGACTGGCTAGCGTAAATATTAGCCTCGATACATTTAGGGCTGACAGATTTAAGTCTATATGTGGTATAGATGGTTTGAACCAAGTTTTAGCGTCGATACAAGCAGCAGACGATGCAGGACTCAAACTAAAGATAAATACGGTTGTTGTCAGAGGATGGAATGATGATGAAGTAGTAGATTTTGCAAGATTCGCTAGATCTATGGGTTATACGGTGCGTTTCATCGAATTTATGCCGTTGGATGGGAGAGGTATCTGGGGGTTAAATCTGGTCGTTAGTAAGAGAGAGATGATTGAAAGAATAAACAGGAACATAAAAGGGCTAGTACCATTAAAAAACGATAGTTCCGAGCCTGCGATGCTTTACTCTTTTCTAGATGGAAAAGGTACTATAGGATTTATTCCATCAATAACAGAACCATTTTGTCAGTACTGCGATAGGATAAGGATAACTTCTGAAGGTATGCTTATGACGTGCTTGTTTGCGAATGCTGGTTATGATTTGAAGAGCTTGTTGCGAAGTAAAAAATCTGAGGATGAAATAAAAAGTTACATTCTGGAATGCATAAAGAAGAAACCTGAAGGTGTAGTAAGTATAATAAGATCTAATGCACTAAGACCATCATTAAATCTTATGCATAGAATAGGAGGTTGAAATTATTCCTCTATAGATATAATATCTTGTTGCATTCGATTTCGGACCTCTTAATTGCAAAAGGATCACTATGATTTTTTGCCGTCGTGACCAATAAGAGTGCTCATATCCTATCCTATTTCGGTTCAAGCAAGGGTATATTATTGATCCAATTGATTTACTGTCAAGGGTTTAACAGTCGTAATAGTATTAAATTACAGAAATGTTATGGAGTATTTTGAGGATATCATAGAAAAT
>DATDNG010000083.1:0-3194 GCA_036518375.1 Nitrososphaeraceae archaeon
ACCAGCTGCTTTCTGATAGCCTCTTAATGGTAAGGGATCTATTTTGAAAATATCTTTGATGTGTTGTATTAATGGCTCTATGGATATGGATCTCCAAGAGTAAATTGCCTGTCCTAATTCGGATTCATAAAAGTGTATCAATTGCAGTCTGTCGATGGAAGTATGGGTGTATATTTCTGATACAGGGCATATCAGCTCAAATCCTCTTGTTATGCTCAAATTATACAGCTTATGATCATCATACCCACAATCAGCTGCCATGTATCGTATTCCTTGCGGAAGTAAAGATGTTATTGCAGGATACATCTGATTATCTTGTATATCAGCTTGGGTAAAATCTGCTGATAACGGTACTATGAGAGAACCAGTGCTTGATGTTATATGCAGTTTATAACCAAATATCCACTGCTTGGTATGACTGAATCCCCACCTTGCATCAGTATCTATACCTGAACGAGGTACTACTCCTTCGATCATAGATGATTTGTGCCAGAGATGTCCTTTGGCTTTCAGTAATGTGCTATCTATTGTAACAATGTATGGGTCAACTAATCTTTCCTTGACAAACAACACCGTCATAGCAGCTATCCTTTCTTTGGTGTCAATTGATATCGTCTTCAGCCGCCTGTCAAATGTCCTCCTGTCAGGAAGGCTAGTTAATCCACAGGCTTTCATTATCTTTCTGTTATATGGATAATAATCCATAGCAAGGAAACCATGCAACGCTCTGTTAGAATCCAATCTCAACCACATCCTGACTACAAAACATCTCATTATCACGGTTGGATGGTAGACATAAGGTCTACCTCTTTTCTTCTTCCTCTGATATTCTGGCCAAGGTACCAACCCTATCAAATATAGAATGCTAATTAAGATGGATTCTGAAGCATTCGTTGCAGCTAGTCTTCTTTGGGTGGATTTGATCGTTTGTCACCATAAAACATCAGACACCCTGACGTTAGCTAGCTTTATACCAAATCATCAATAGAAATTGGCAAAAATATAGATAGGGAATTATGCCCCAGCGTCAAATAATTAAGGCTATTTCTGCTAGAAATTTTTGTTAGTAGTTATTTTAACGGATCTTATGGCTATTGCCATGTGTAGCAGTATTGACGATCTCATACAGTAAGAGAACAGAACAAAGCTTAAAGGAAGAGAACTGCAGAGTACGTGCAGAACAAATTTGCCCAGTTGTAATCCTGATATCTACAGAAGGAACTTTGCGGCATGGTGTGAAGAGTGTAACGAAGTTTTTGGAGACTCGGTGCTTGCAAAGCAGCACCGTGAAGTAAAAAAACATAGGATAAAAATAACAGAGTATCTCATGAGCGAGCCGGCATACTTTTCTTACATCACAAGCATTCTAGATAAAGAGGAGGATACTTAGACCACAATTGTTTGGCGGACAAAAATTAGCCTACTGCTTAACAATCGCTTCATATTCATTAGGAGGCCTGGCTAACAACAAACATTCATCCCACACGAAATTTATTCTAGATTTGACTACAATTACAAATAGTTGCTGCATCTGGAGTTCTACCAGCTTACTATGCTTACTAGTACTAGTTCTCATTTACTGATTTTAGCAGTAGAATTACCGCTAAAGAAATTGTTGAGTAACTTTGCTAGAAAAACTGGCTGCTCTTCTGGAATCCAATGGCCTGTATTTGGAAGCGTAATACCCTCAACGTTTTGGGCTAATATCTTCATCCCATGAAAAGAATTAAGACAGATAGATTATGGATTAGAATAAAAGCACTTCAAGTTTTTGCGCTGAGTAGGTTCTTCCAAGTAGAACCCATACCATTTAAACCAAGGTTTTCCCTCACACCGAAATTCTTTGTTGGTCATTGATATGAGTTGATTAATTGGTTCTCTGATATCTGAAGAAGCTTGGATAATTTAACTTCCCATGGTTCTTGGTGCCATATAGTAGTGTTATTGTTAATGATGTTTTTTCGTCTAATTCTTTAAAATATCTTCGTTTAAATTCATTCCACTTCTTTTCATCATGTGTAAACCATGATGAAAGGTCTTGGAAAGACCTATTGAGTTTGTAGAAACTCCATGATGATATTAAAGTGATAAAACGTAATTTATCAACTTGGTGATTCTGTAGCTTAGGTATTTTATAACAATAACGGCAACATTAGAATTTTTTAATTATAAAAAATGCTTTTTGAGGTTTTCTAGTTTTGGAGATTACACAAGAATTTAAGGGCTACCGAATCAAATATGTGTAGGCCTTTATATCATTATATGCAGATGTAGCCTAGAGAAATAGATATCTATGTAGGCTTTTTGCCTAGCGCTCTAAAACCAAATCTTCTGATATCTATCTATCTGCTTAATGGCAGGCTAAAGCAAAATGTAGCTCCTTTGCCATCTGCATTATTCTCAGCCGATATCTTACCGCCATGAGCTTTTACAATACTTTTTGATATAAATAGTCCCAAACCAGTACCCCCTGCTTCTGATTTTGTCGCAAACTTTGTGAAGAGTCTTGGCATTATTTCAGGATCTATACCTTGACCAGTATCCTTTACGCTTACAAATACGACGTCGTGACTGTCTTCCTTCTCTCTTACTGCAGTTATAGATATGATCCCCTCCCTTCCTTTTTCTTTTACTTTTGTAAATTTAATAGCATTGCTTATAAGATTCAAAATCACCTCATAAATTCTGTTTTTATCTGCTTCTACAAGGATGTTTTCCTTAGAAAGCATTTCTAATTTTATGTCATCTTTATGTTCTTTATTTATGTGATTTCTAGAATCTGTAATAGCAGTATTTACTAACTCAGTTAGATTGAATCGTTCCTTCCTAAGGTTTAATGACTGACTCTCAATTTTTGTTACATCCAATATGTCTTCTGTAAGTCTGTGCAGTCTCTTTGCATTCCTGCTAATTACATCTAATAAATTTGCTAGCTCTACATCTCTTATACGAGAACAAACAATTTCGGATAGTGCAAGTATAGGTTGTATAGGTGTTCTTAACTCATGTGCTGCTATATTGATAAACTCTTGCTGTGTTTTGTCATGTACTTTTAACTGCTCATTTGCCAATTCAAGCTTCCTATTTGATTCGTTTAATTCATTGGTTCTTCTTTTTACTTCATTATCTAACGTGCTGTTCCATTTGATTAAAAATATTATTAATATTATAATTGCAGCAGTAGTGCCAGCAAG
>DATDNG010000084.1:0-2237 GCA_036518375.1 Nitrososphaeraceae archaeon
AATTTTAATTATTATAAAAAATTAAAGTTGGCATAATTTTCAGATAAAAGTGCTTTGTTGCATAATTCAGAAAAATCGTTATAAGATGACGACTTTAGCAATTCTCAAGAATGGAGCAAATACAATTTACTCTCTTTTGAATGATCTCAAATTTGTTGACTAATATCAGATTCATGCAACAATGCAGATAAAAGATAAACTCATTATTGAAAAATTAAGTCTTTGTACTCTTAATTGTTTTTCTTCCCTTCCCTTTTTTTCTTCTAAAGAAAATTACTACTCCTATTCCAGTTGCTACTGCAGAAATAATAACAATACCAGACACAAGAGGCAACATTGAGGACATAAGATATCCAGCAAATGAAGTTGATACATTAATAGGAAAGGTAAATACAAGATCTTGACCAGAATAATTAGTGTCATTTATATCAATATCTAGTGCATAAATACCAGCTTCTGAAAATGTGTATTTATAGACATAATGACCATATGGCACCAATATTGGATGTGTCCTTTCCAACTCTTTTCCTCCATTTGATATTTTAATCACAATAGGGAGATCCACCAGATCATCGCCATTGACGCTGCTAATTCTTAATGATATACTAGTAGCATGACCAACAACCGGAATCTTGGGATCCGTTCTCATTTCCATGTTATAATTGCCAATTACTTGGCGTATAGAGTTTTTAAGTGGATCAGCATGAGCCTGCTGTATATGTAGTAATAATGAACTGGTAATCAAGCTCACAATTATAAGCAAAATAGATAGTTTGAACGTCATATACTCAAATTTTGGACAGTCCTTCTTTAAAATCTAACTAAAAATATACTGACTGTTAGTAAATGTCGAATATGTCATATACCTTTGACTATTTACTGCCGCCGGTAAGTTAAGAAGTAGAATTATCTACCTGATGAAATGGACTTGAATTCTTCTTTGCAAGTCTACTGGCAACCAAACAAACCTACATCCCATCGTTGCTGAGGTTGTTGTTGCTGTGTTGCTGAAGCAACAACTATAGTTGGAAACTCAGCTGACTTTGACTGAAAAATCAGCAGATTCAGGTTTGATTGGATTAAAAAGTATTCCATACAATGAAATATTAACTGAATAGTCTCCTGGGTCTTGAAATTTGTATGGTATTGTTACAGCACCTTCTGCTGTATGAAGTGGTTGACCTGGTTGACCTGCGAGCTGTGAAGCTTGAAACACTTGTTTGCCATTGTTGGCAATTGTAAAATCATAATCTATATGTGGTTGTACTTTGTCGGTTCCTTTCTGCAAGAAAGTTACTTTAAAGGACGTAGGACCTGTATGTCCAATTGGTTCAGGCGAAGGCTGTAGTACAACATCAAGTGCACCGCCACTTGTTGTCTTCTTCATGCTGCTATTTGGAGACGACGAAGGAGTTTGTGCATAGGTTGGCAGGGTAAAAGGACTGAAAACAAATGTTACTGCTATCACTAAAAGTAAAGACAATGAGAAAGCATACAAACGACTCTTTGACATAAATCTCCTGATCCTATAAGGTTTAAAAAAGTTTTCTTTGTTAGGGGCATATTCAAATTCGCCCGCCGCAGTCAAATTAGACAACACTGTCACAATTTGATGAAAAACTTACTATGATTTAGGAATAAAAAACATATTACAATATCTAAGGACCTATTTGCATTTTTTCTAAAAACAGCAAATTGTAGTTGTTAAACTTTTTTCTCTAAAAGTACTACGAGTTTACTATTAAATGTTGATTTAATATTTATTAGTTGCAATCCGATTTTATCTAATTCATTTATTAGGTGCTGATTAATTAGGTTTGTTTTTAATTTAAGGCGCCCTTCTGTTTCATCATCTGATTCTAAACCTTTTATGTCTATTCCTATCATTTCAATTTTTTTACGCCATGTATCTGTTATCTTTTCTTCTGGCTTTTCGCTCATAATTTTATAAATCCTCCACTATAAAATAAATAATGTGATTTACAACTGACTAGATGTATTTGACCTTGATATGATAGAATCAAGTTTGCAGAAGTGGACTCTAAAGAATATTCCTTGCTTTATCACCAAAGTGAAAAATCTCCACATCCTTTTAGTGTTTATATTTATTGCATGAATAACTTACAGCCTCGCATGCCATAAGAATATTTAGTTATATTTCTATTACTCTATTCACCATCGAATCGCTTATTACTATTATCATGTTAAACAGTGTATTAAATCGATCATCTTGTTTC
>DATDNG010000085.1:0-7208 GCA_036518375.1 Nitrososphaeraceae archaeon
GCCAGGGTAGTTTTGGTAGGCCTTTTTGGAGGTGAACTAAAGCTAAATTTAGTTAGTATGCCAACGCGAGCATACAGGTTAATAGGTTCATACACTGGGACGCTAAGCGACATGGTGGAATTGGTATCTTTGGCAAAGAGAGGTGTAATCAAACCTCTAGTTTCAGATACATTCAAACTCAGTCAGGTTACAGAGGCGTTGTCAAAGCTAAAGGAAGGTAAAATCATTGGCAGGGGAGTGATTAACCCATAATGACCACACCAGCAATGTCAACCCAAACAAAAGAACAACATGAAAAGCTAAAAAATCTAAAGACAATAAATCCTGCAACAGAAGAGCCTATCAATCAATATGAGATAATGATTGAAGAGCAGATAAACGCCAGAATAAAGAATGCACGAAATGCATATGATGAATGGAAAAAAGACATCCATAAAAGAATAGATTTCCTTCATGACTTTGCAGCGGAGCTGAGAAAAAATAAAGAAAATCTCTCCAGAACTGCCACAAATGAAATGGGAAAGGCAATTAAGGAGTCAAGGTCAGAAGTCGAAAAATGTGCTTGGGTAATGGAATATTATGCTGATAACGGACAGATTTTCACCAAAGAAGAAGTAATCAATACAGATGCAAGAAAAAGCATCGTAGCGTTTCAACCCATAGGTGTTATTGGGAGCATAATGCCATGGAACTTTCCTTACTGGCAGGCTCTCAGATTCGCCGCTCCGTCATTAATTCTTGGTAACACTGTCGTACTAAAACCAGCCAGTGCCACTATGCAATGTGGAATTGAAATAGAGAACACTTTCAACAAGGCTGGGGTTCCAGTTGGAGTTTTTCAAACATTAATTGGAGATTCTAGTATTGCAGAGGTGCTTATCGATTCTAACAATGTTAACGCTATAACATTTACTGGAAGTGTTCAAGTAGGAGGAAAAGTAGCACAAAGAGCAGCATCTCAAATAAAAAAATGTGTGCTTGAACTTGGTGGGAGCGATCCTTTCATAGTTTGCGATGATGCAGATATAGATAAAGCATCCACCGGGGCTGTAAAAGGAAGATTCATAAATTGTGGACAAAGTTGCATAGCGTCAAAACGATTTATTATTGTCAAGAAGGTAGCAGAGGAGTTTATAGAGAAATTCGTACAGAAATCTGAAAAGTTAAGAATTGGAGATCCGCTGTCGGATGACACGGATATGGGCCCACTAGTAAATAGTACTGGCTTAGAGAATATCGAATCAATAGTCAAAGAATCTGTCAAAGATGGTGCACAGGTGCTTATAGGCGGAGAAAAGGTCGATAGAAAGGGCTTTTTCTATAAACCAACAATCATTAAAGATGTGTCCCCCAAAATGCGCATAGCTCAAGAGGAGGTCTTCGGTCCGGTTGCACCCATAATTACAGTAGATAACGAAACTGAAGCTATAAAACTTGCAAATGATACTCAATATGGCCTTGGTGCTAGCATATGGACACAAGACCTTGATAAAGCAGAGAAGTTGTCTATGTCAATACAATCTGGGATAGTGACTGTCAATAACATAGTTGCCTCTGATCCACGAGTTCCCTTCGGAGGAGTAAAGAAGAGTGGCTTTGGTAGAGAGCTTTCAAAGTATGGCATGCTAGAGTTTGCTAATGTTAAATCGGTTAGATTTTATGACAAGTTGGTAGATTATCACCATGTGGAGTAGAAAACGAAAAGGAAAAGAGAATGGTGGAGAAGACAATGACAGAGATAATTATAATAAACATAGTAGGGAAGCAAGGGCCGAAAATATCACTTCAACTGCTACCACCACTTCATATGACAATAATGGTGTATCGCATATCTTAAAGAAAAAAAATTCTCCTCCATTTTCTTTCGATGACTCTCACAAACACATCGTAATCTTGGGAAGTGGTTTTGCAGGAGTAGAGGTGTTAAAAAGATTACAAAAGAAGTTCAAAAATGATGAGAAAGTAGAAATTACATTGGTAAGCAGAGACAACTTTGTTCTCTTTACACCCATGCTTCCCGAAGTAGCTTCAGGTATGATAGAGACAAGACATATCGTAACACCTATCAGATCTTTTTGTAATAAAGCTAATTTTTACGAGGCCAATATTGAATCAATAGATTTTAAAAACAAACAAGTCATTATACGACATCCAATTGGCAAACAGTCTGAACCAAGTGCATGGGATCAACACACATTGGAATATGATTATTTGGTTATCGCATTAGGAAGTGAAACTAGATTCTTTGGTATGACAGAAGTAG
Organism: Nitrososphaeraceae archaeon; assembly: GCA_036518375.1. Lineage (GTDB taxonomy): Archaea > Thermoproteota > Nitrososphaeria > Nitrososphaerales > Nitrososphaeraceae > Nitrososphaera_A. The sequence continues at coordinate 2,264 of DATDNG010000085.1, forward strand.
AAAAGCACTCGTTTACTATGAAAAGCATAGATGATGCAATTGCTGTGAGAAATCACATGTTAAGCATACTAGAACAAGCAAGTTTAGAAAAAGAAAGAGATCTAACAAAAAGTTTATTGACTTTTATTGTGGTTGGGGGAGGCTTCAATGGTGTTGAGACAGTAGGTGAATTAAACGACTTTGTAAGAGAAACTATTAGGACATACTACAAAGATATCTATATGTCTGATGTTAGAGTCATACTTGTCAGTGCTACTGACAAAATACTAGAACAAGTAGACGAGAAATTAGGAGATTGGGCATTGCAAAAACTAAAACAAAAAGGTGTAGAATTTATAATGAGTAGGCATGTGGTAGGAGCCACATCAACTAGTGCCAAGTTAGACGATGGTATGGTCATACCATGTTATACGATTGTTTGGGCTGCAGGTGTAACGCCTACTGATCTAGTCGCTAGTCTTTCATGTGAACATGATAAAAGACATGCTTTATTGGTCAACAACTACTTGGAAGTTTTAGGACACGAGGGACAAGTTTATGCACTAGGAGATTGTGCATCTATAACAAATCCACATACAGGAAAACCATACCCTCCAACAGCACAACATGCTGTAAGGGAGGCAAAGGTTGCTGCAAAGAACATCATATATGACATTGAAGGCAAAGAGAATAAGAAGATAAAATTTGATTATAAAACAAAAGGAATGATGGCTGAAATCGGAAAAAGAACTGGCGTTGCTACACTGTTTGGATTTAAAGTACACGGGTTTTTGGCATGGTGGATATGGCGTACATACTATCTTGGCAATCTTCCAACAATAAAGAAGAAGTTAAAAGTAATGAGTGATTGGACAATGGACTTGATATACACACCAGATGTTTCTATGATTAAGAAACAGGCACTACTTATAGGAGAGGAACAACGAGAAAAGGAGAAGGGAGAAGAAAAGCATAAAGACATAGAAGAGGAAAAGAAAAACAGTAACAACAAGGAATCTCAAGTGACTACTAATAATAGTCATGTAAAAGCCAAATAAGAAATTGATGAAAATAGTACCAGGAAACTAGAAGCTGGATAGGAATATCTTTCTTTTGCTACTTCAGTAAATCGAAATTAAGACAATGGAAATTTACATATATACTTTGCAGATAGTATAAGTGATGTTGGTTAGGCTTTATCATACCTTCATTCTTTGAATTTGATTATCTTCTTCTGTCATCATCTACAATAATCTTACATCTGTATTCTTACCAGTTTATACTGTAAGAGATTTTTAAAATTATCCAATGTCTAAATAAAAATGTTGCTTTTGCATATTAGCCTGATGGATTTATTTTGATGTAATGATCTGATAAGAGTATTATCATGCTATGAAAGTACTTGGAAGTTAAAGATAATTGATTTCTATTGGAGTACTGAATTTTTCAATTGCTATAATGAAATAATTGAGCGAGGAAGATCATTATTTAAAGGGTAATCTATAGATAACTGCCATACTTAAATTGCTTATTATTCGCAATTAAAAAATTACAAATGCTTGCAATTTGGCCTGTACGTTTTTATATTAAAATCAATAAACCATGGTTTTGGATTCTAATCAAGATAATAACCCGGATTATAAGCATAGCAGGACAGTGGCTACAACGAGCATAACAACTCGATTAGATAATGATGCTATGAAAGAATTACAGGATGAAGCAAACCATGCTGGAATCAGCCTGAGTAACTTAGCAAAACAAGTTCTAACAAATTATGCAAAGTGGGACAAGTTTGTATCTAAAGCTGGAATGATACCAGTTTCAAAATGAGTGATATCAAAAATCTTTGATACATTAAGTGAAGATGAAGTAGTATGCTTGGCAAGGTCCGTCGGTAAAAATGCTCTAAGTGATATCATTTTATTTATGAAAGGAAAGATTGACTTGAATTCTCTTTTTTCTTGGTTAGAGTTATGGTTAAAAAGAAACTCTACTGCAGGATTCAGCTATGCGATTGAAAATGGTATCTATACCTGCATTATGAAGCATGACTTGGGTTGGAAATGGTCATTATATCACAAGATAATATTGGAATTGATGTTAAATGAAATATTGGGAAAATCTTCTGTAATTAAAGCCAATACGGAAGAAAATATGTTAATAATCGAATTCAAAGCAGAGAATGAAAATAATACTAACATTACCAAATAGCAAATACAATTGGCGGTTCTGTTGAATCTCTAGAAGAAAGATATTGTTGGCAAACTAAATAGAGTTAAAACAGAAATACTGATAATAATGAGATTAAGACATAAAACCAAGTGCCATTTTTAATTCAGCTATCTCCTTTTCTACTAATTGTCTGTCCTCGTCATCTTTATCTGAAATATATTTCAAAAGGCGCTCATATGCTTCTTCTATTTCAGCTAATATTATGTCCTTTTTATCAAGACAAAGATTATGATAAGAATCTACAAATGTATATGTCACTTTCTTCATATCTGCATCTTTGCAACCACATGTTTTCGCAATTACGGTCAAAGGTGATTCTGCATAAGATATGTTCATTTTAATGAGTTGCCCTTTTTTTGAACATTGCTAATATCTTCATAGTTGCTGTTATTATTGGATTTATCAAGATACAACGATCTGTCAACTCTCTGCTCATGATGGTTACTGTTATAGTCAAAGCTGTTGTTGTATGCTTCTTTTCTTAATGAAAGGTATATTGATCCTATGCTGTTACTACTTTTATTACAATGAATGCACTTTCTCATTTTTGTGAATATATCAAAACGAGATGTACAGCACCAAAAGCATGACTTGCATAATATAAAATATGTGTATTCTTTTCTGTGTGTATTGCTGTTAAAGTGATTCTCAGACATTTGCCTATCAACAAAAGATACACTATTACTTCTCGAATTCAATATTATCTCACAAACCTTGTGGAAATGAACACTAATTAAGATTGAGCACATTTATTTCTCTATTGATTTTTCAGAAACTATGTGTGGGCAAATATATAATACATAAGTTTATTGAATTAACTATGCATTTACATTATTTTATATACTTAGATATCCAATAACATGGATTACAATTAGTTCTGCAATAGAGAGATGGCTTGAGAGATTACCCAGAATTTGGTTTAGCTATAACATCTACAGCACTCACATGATAGCTCAAAGATAAGTTGTGATATGAACATTAAATGATTACAGATTATACTTGGCCTATCTTTTTCGATCAATATAGACTGACACGATTAATCATGGCATGTCAAAGAACACTGATGGCTCGAATGAAAAGATCTATCCAAAAAGATAGGTAGGTCACTAACAAAAGAGAAATAAGTATATTGTATCAATGACATAGAAGATGATAAATAATTTACAAGTCATGAATGGTGTTGAACAGTAGGATGCATCGATATAGTAGATGCAAAAGATAGGATAAGTCATCTCGTTTTGTATCTAAGTATGTAATTGAAGAAGCATATTCAGAAAGTTGCCGTAAATGCACATGACGATATATATTACAGCATTGAAAAGGTCTTACCCGTAAACTTTCTATTATTATTGTGAAAGATATGAAAGATAGATAAAACCAATCGAGTCTAGTTATATTATGTTCTATCATAATGCGTTTATGTCAAAACATGAGTCTGTTTAAATCTTTAAATTAATCATAGTTGTGCGGAAATTCTTATAAATAAAGTAACAGTTACTATATTTGATAAGAATGGCAAAAATGCAGAAGAAAAGTTTAGATTCTCCAGATGAGACGCGATCATTTGACAAAGGAAAGGTTGAACTTGCAAATCTTGGTGATATAACTATTGGGCGAGGAACACTTGAGCCAGGATGGAGCTGGGAAAAATGTGTTAAACCAATAGCCAAAACTAATAGCTGCCAAGCTCCGCATACTCAGTATGTGGTTTCTGGACGAATGAAAGTTTTAATGGACGATGGAACAGAAGATGAGTTTGGTCCTGGTGATGCTATGGTAATTCCTCCTGGACACAATGCATGGGTCATTGGAAATGAGCCTGTTGTCGCAATTGACTTTACAGGATTAAAGGATTACGCAAAGAAATAACTAGTGGATAAATCTAGCTATAATATCTTTCTTCTTGTTTTCATCTTTTCAAAACAAGATATAATATCTTGTGTCCGCTGTTGAGTCATTATATAGAGCTGCAAAGATGGGGGCGGGAACTTGGCCAAGTTAGTTAATTTGCGCTCAGAATCTGATGGGCATGCTTAGCAAGGTTGGGAATGTTGGAACCAGGCTTGGATCTAGTATGTAGTATGCTATGACCTTGATGTTATTGTAGGGATGAATTGCTATTATTGTATTTTGTTTTTGTTTTGAGTATTAGGAGTGTTTGATAATACCTGAATATTAACCGTACAACACCACAAAACCAATGAAAAACTCCTATCTATTACGCTACCCTTAGAATGGGTTAAATCGCATCCCACAATCTAACGAAATTATTCTCCCTAACACTTTAAAACAGCACTTTAGAATATTGGTTTGCGACCAACAAAGATGGCGTTTGTAGTTGATGTTTTTTAAGATCATTAACATTTTCATCTTCAATATAATTTAACTGATTTATCCAACGGCTCTGTTAACTTAACCTCCATCCATAATTAAGAATATCATAAACCTTATTCTATCCATATCCATGTGTACATATAGTACAAATAATTTCAGCCAATTCCTGATATGCTGCCTGTCGCAATCTGGCTTTCTGCAAGGGAAATGGTCGTCAAAACATTCAGTTCTGTCCTTGATATGTTGAATGAACCGTTCCATTATATTCTTCATTTCAGTACCATACATTCGATGAGACAATCTTAACCATCTACAAGCTGTATTATACCAATAGGCACCATCTGTAAAAATAGGCTTCCTACCATAGCTGTTCCTTAACTGCTTGAAAAACTGATAGCAG
>DATDNG010000086.1:0-16798 GCA_036518375.1 Nitrososphaeraceae archaeon
AACGTAACAAGGATGAAACCATAATGTCTGATAAAAAGACTATTTGGTGAGCATGTTACTTCAAGGTTAGTAAGAACACAGAATAGAGAATTATCATTCAGATGCATAGCCTACAACATCCATAGGGTGACTAATCTTTACTTTTTTGTTGATGATTTCTACTGAGCCATACTTTCCATGCGTTCTAAATATTGGTACATGCTCATATCTGGCTGGTATTATTGTACAAAATGCACACAGATGTTCTCTAATTAGAATGTGACTATCGTAACCTTTGTCAGCTACAGTTACTGATATTGGTACTAGACCTTCTGATGTTCTGAATAAGGAACATTGTATTATTAGCCAGTCTAACATACCTTGATTCTTTCAATAGGTATAATGTATTATGCCCTTACAAAGCTTTGATGTGATGATAGAAAAGTATTGGCTTCTACAGAGCCATATAACTCCCATTCAAGCAATTCAAAACAATACGAATGAAACTGCTTTATTGTATATTGCTAATATATAAACGGTAAGATATATGGATCAGGGAGAACCAGGTTTAGATTACGCTGATACTAATTTGAACCCATTAGTATGCGACTTGTGTAAAAAAACTTTTGATAGCTTAGATAAACTAGGTGAACATCAAAAAACAGAGCATGACATGTAATGATAACAATTCATTAATTATGGATAACGATAGACGAAATATTACATCACCTTTCATGACATCGCATCTATTTCATTATATGGACATGAGGATTGCATTGAAATAAATAGTACAAATACCTCTCATTATTCATAATTATGTTCCCAGGCTTTGTATTTCACACCTTTTTCAATATGGAATAGGCTTACAGATTTCGAACTCCTACTGATAGTATATAAAAAAGATTTATACCTCTTCCCCGATCTTACAAAAGAACCTTGTGGAAGTTGATTGGCCAGAGAATATAAATAATTGTTGAAAGGAGCATAGGTGAAACCCGAGGTGCACCATAATGAATTATTGCTAGAACCTGCGAGGGCTCTGGTTATATCGTAGTGGCGGTAGCACAAAATTAGGAGATTATCGAAAAGGATAGCGACAAAAATCTGAACTATCGTTAGAAAAATTTTGATCAATTAACATTTACTTTAAACATGGTAGATAAAATATAAGATATCTAGCGCCCATTGCTATCTGTTACCTCCCAAGGAGTTCCTTCAATTTTGGCATATTTTAGGTATGCATCTTTTTTGTCGACATTTGATATTTTCGCATCTTTCATATTGGCCTCAACAAGTATGGTCTTAAAGAATTTAGAACCTGTTAAATTTGATTTTTGCAGATTTGCGAACATCAAATTTGTTCTCGTTACGTCGGAGTTAACAAGGTTGCATTCTTCCATTTCAGCGTACATTAATAGAGCATCTGTGAGATTTGCTCCTTCAAAATTAGCCTTATTAAGTATTGCTTGGACAAAATTAACTTTAGATAGATTGCAATGAGAAAAATCTGTTCCAACGCAAGAAACTCCGTTGAGATAAGCCTGAGAAAGATCTCTGCCAAAAAAGCTTTTGCCATTAATATCGAACTTTACAGTTAGATTTTTCATTCTCCAGTTATTGAAATCTTGAATTTTTGAATTGTAAAGAAGATTTATACCTTCTTCAACCAATACATCAGACATGGATTTTTCAGATTCTCTACAGTTATATGTATTTTACAGTATTTGAGGAGGCCGATCAGTTTACATCTTTGTTGCAATTAGAATAGAGATAGTGATCTTATCTAGCCATTTACTTTAAATATTCCGACCAAACATTTTTATGTACTTTTATGACGAAATCTGCACGACGCAACTCGCCTTTTAGGATTATGTTTGTTGATGATGAGAAAGATATTTTATCTACTGTAAAAAGAGGTTTGGAATCAAATAACGCCTTTAAAGTTGACACTTTTCCTAGTGGTGAATCAGCTTTACAGACTTTTGAAAACCATCCTGAAAACTATTATGATATAGTTATCACTGATATTAGAATGCCAAAAATGAATGGTTTTGAATTATACCGCCGTATCAAAGAGAAAAATCCATCAATGAAAATTGCATTCATAACAGCATTTGAAATAAACAAAGAAGAATTCAACAAGGTAATGCCTTCAGTAAATGTCATAGATTTCATAAGTAAACCACTTAGTATATCAAATTTAATAGTAAAATTAAAGACTATGTTAACGAGTTATCCTCAAAGTTCTCTATAATGATAAAAGTTTTGGAAATTTTTTGGTTGCCAACTACCATGGCTATAGGTTTTTATTTATCTGGCCTTATTGCTTCAAGATTTTCGTAAGTCAAGAATATAGCATAACATGAAGCGAAGGTAATTTTGGAAAAGACGTGTATTGTATAAATGGAGGACTTTAATATAATGTTAATCCGGGCCAACGATCGGCAATGCTTTGTTGGAAGGTAGATCAAGACTATTTTCAACTTTCTCTTTCTCTGTTACTTTTTCAAATTCAATGGTTATCTCTATAGTAACATTAAATTTCAAACTCAACTCAGTGGCAAGCTTCCCAATGGACTGAGAGTCAGCAAATTCTTTGGAATCCTGTAAGAAAACCCTTGTTTGTTTATAGAGAACCTTGCCGCCCAACTTTGACTTGAGGAAATCTATTAGATCTAGAACTGTCTGTTGTGGAATTTCATTATAATAAAAACATATTCCATGAATAGGTTCTTTATCATAGGGTGTCCCATACTTAAACCAGAAAACACCAAACTGCTGGTATTCACCTATAGCACACTTGATATCCCAATGGTTAACCTTTTCAACAGGATAATTCGCTTTTAAAACTTCGGTAATATCTAATCGCCAATATCTTAATCGCATATTCACGAAATGTAATTTTGAATAGTATATATTCCATACACCAAAGTATTTGCAATAATTACTTCAATAATAGAGAAGGCATAGTATTTAACAAGATTCATCATATTATTAATTACAAATTATTGCGAATTAGCTCAATGAGGCAAGAGATTTTGAATAATATCGTTTGCCTTGATAATCTTCGTGAGTAGTACATATTCACTAGATGGTGATAATAAAGAAGCTCAATTGGCTCCTGTTTTCAATTATGAATTGATATGGACTTATTATACTAGAAAAAAGAATAGCATTATAAATGCATATTTGAATATTGATTTGTGATCTTATGAGCAACTGCAATATTACTAAGAAATATATCAGATCCCAGGAAAGGATAGAATTGTTAGCAGAAATGGAAAAACAATTTGATAATCATAATACACAATATTTCATGAATCTACTAAATCATCATGACAATGTAATTCGGACACGGTCTATATGTATTTTAGCAGATTTAGCGAGTGAAGATGCAATTGAATCTATTAGTAGAGCTCTTATTAATGACAAGGATGCATTGGTTAGACACGAGGCAGCTTTTTCACTTGGTCAACTTGGTTTTACTAGTGCAGTAAACACCCTTTCTGAAGCCGTAGAATCAGATCCAAGTTTCTTTGTAAGACATGAAGCAGCAGTTGCTTTGGGAGTAATAGGTTCGGAAAAAGCAAGAACGATACTTAATGAAGCGTTAAATGATGAAAGCGAAGAGGTCAGGACATCAGCAATCATTGCACTTTCAAACCTCGACTATATCTCTACCATGAAAAGAAACAATGAATTTACAAGGATGACTGGCGGATAATATGAACAACAGCCGTGTCATGGTCATCTGTTCATTAGGTCATTACCACTTTGCTGAAACAACTGGACAGTCAGAATTCATTGTAAACGAATAGATCTTTATTAGTACTAGTCTTAAAAGATTGTCAAAACGTGTCATTATCAAAGTGAGCACCCGTCAAGCTCGTTCTCGGAATACCTATGAACTAAGTTTGGGTCTTCGAACAATACTGTAAAGTCATTATCGGCACTTGCAAGTTAGGTTATGTAATTACTTTATTTATCTGCCCTGTTCTATTTGCCATTTTTAGTTCGCGTGCTATTCTCCTGCCCATACTCATAGGTTCAGCAAAAATCAGATCCGAGTACGGCGAGCCGTTGACATATAGATTTGTTCCAGCAACGATCCTTGCTGAAAACTCAAAAGCCGTAAACTTTCCCTCTCGATCGTATACCCCTTCGATACAAAAAGGACCAGTCATACCTGGAGGCACGAGGCGTTTTGCTGCTCCCACAAATCTTTCTCCCATTGCATAGACTTCTGCTAGTAAGGACTCCCGTAAAACTAATGGAAAGTTGCCTATCACATTATATGATGGTTCCAGTTCTACACTAAGTTGCTGCTTAGAAGGAATTCTACCCAAACCATCAATGTCTGATTCGTATCTTTTATCTACTCCCATTAATTCAATCGCGCCAGTTAGAGGAGAATAAAAATACTGTAAATAGGTAGGAACACCCATAACATATTCCTGAATATACAAATCATCTTCACTGTTTATCACTTGCTTTTCAATTAATTTCCTTGCACCTTCTTCGAAAGTCTCTTTGTTCCATACAAGAAAATACCCACGTCCGCCAGCAGCGCCATGCAATTTCACAATGCATAATTTCTGAATTTCATTTTTTGATTTTATAACTTTTGGAGTAGTCAATTTGGACTCCTCCATTAATTTCTGTTTCAATGCTCTGTCAGACTCCCATCGTAAAATCCATTTATTTCCAAAAAATGGGCTAGCAATGCTTTCAATCTGTTCAGCACTCATGTAAGCAATCAAAGTTCCAATAGGAATAATTATGGAATTTGTTTGTTTGAGGCGTCTTTGACAGAAATCCCCTAAAACTTCATTAAATCTATCTACTACAATCATGTCATCGATAAACTTAAATCTTTTGTAAAGATCAATTCGTGATTTCTGACAAACTAACAATGTTCGGAAACCTTCGTCTTTTGCTCCCTTTAATACCTGTAGAGAGCAATGTGATCCAAGGGTAGCTATTGTATATTTTTTCTTATTTATTGTCAAGATGACAATGTATGTATCTTTTGCATTAAAATACTTCGTAATTGAATTTCTTATGTAAAAGTGAAATTTAATGGGTGTCCAACAGATCTAAAGCCAGTGACGAATTTTTAGAAAGTCATCTATTGGTTCTTTTCTTAGCAATTTAATTAGAGCCAATGCTTGAGGAACTGAAAGCATGGGTTTCTTAAAGTGGTTGTCTGTAGATATTCTAGGACAAGCAACTTGGACAAATGCATCGATTCCTTTGAAGTTTTGAAGGCGGTCGTCCGTGATATCTGTTAACGCAATTAACTGTGTCTTCTTCCCTAATTGCTCAAACTCTTTTTTTAATTCGAGTGCTCTTACTTGTGCAAATTGTCCTTCCTTCAAACCGATTATAATACCTATTCTTTCGGCATCCAATGCTTTATAAATAGATAAAATGGATTTTTTCTGGAGATCTTGTGCATATTCATTGATTCTGAAATATTCCCTGAAATACGGATCTAGCATAAATGTTGGTTTTTCAGTTGACATTGCTATACTTGCACAATGAAACCTGCTTTGACCAAGGAAAATATATGCGTCAACTTGCTTCTGAATATTGTAGGCTGGATAGAACTCACAGCCAAAAACTTGCCCATCATTCAGCTGCCCTTTGCCTCTACCAATAATTACCTGATAGTCGTTTTCTTCAAAGATTTTTTTTACACAAGCAATTTGATGTAGATGCTGACTATCTGTTAGTAATGATATCGATTTATATTTTTCTTCTTTGAGGCCTAATGCACATTTTCTTGCCACTATATCAAAACTAGCATCATCGTAGGCGTTGATCATTACAACTTTTTCGCCAAATGTCTCCATTGCAACTGTATGGCCAATATTGAACAAAATCTCCGCACCAAGAACATCTACTGCATGTGTATTCAAGTCGCATGACCCCCAGCACGTGTCACCGATAATATAAACAGGAATGCCAAACCTTTCTGTAATATTGTTTGCGCTATCTTGGATTTTCGAGATAAGAGCTTCGGCTCCATTAAGGGCCACGGAACGAGGTTTCCTTTTAATAATTGTTTCAAAAATTTTTCTTTCATCTATTGTTATCATATTTGTGCTTCACCATTGCAGAATTTGTTTACCCGAAATTATACTTATATAAACCGTCTATGTATCGCGGTAATATTTGCAAGCTCTATCAGATGAACAGGATCTCTATTAATATTAAAAACCCCCATGCAGCATCAGCCAAATATATGGAATGGACTTGAACATAAACAGTTCTATGCACAAATCCATAGTCAAATGACCCACATTAACATTAGAACTATAAATAAATCTACCTCTAGAACTCGGTCCTAACTTTATATGGTCATAAAGTATTATCGTAGCAAGTCTGTTGAATTGGAGATTTGAATTGACTTGCATGATCTTATATCTACCACTGGATGAGTGAATTTAATTTAAATCATGCGAATTACAGCCAAGTAGCTAACAATTATTATCGATCTGGAGTATTCGTATACAAGAGGAGAGGTAATTTGTTTCATTTTTATGTATATCTAGTTAGCAAAAATTCAACACAGGTCTAATTGGCATAGATTCTTATAAAATCAACGTATAATATTAATTGAATAAGAACTGCTAAGAATTTCAGGATACATCTTAACATTACGATTTCCAAAAATAACAGTTATTTTTTCACTGCTCGGGTCAACGACAACCTTGAATCTTTGCCTCCCTTCTGTGGTGTGGATAGTGTGCTCAAAACTAATGGGCATAGTGTTATTTCTCAAAGATTCAGGAATCTGTGGTTCAAATTGGATAATGTTATCAATCATATTCAACTTCATCCCAAGCATCATTTCACGTATGGAATAAATATACATTCCAACAGACCATGCTTGAAGTATGCATGAGTTAAAAGGTTCTGGACGATCGCCTCTATATGTTTCAGCAAACATGCCATTTTCAAATAGAATTCGCTCTGCCATTGATCCAATATAATATAGTGCTTGTTCTTTTCTGCCGAATTTGATCTCACTTGCAGCACACCAACCTGTAACGAGAGGCCATACAGCCCCGTCATGATAAAGGCTTGGATGATATTTAGGATCCATTGAACTTAAGGTCCTAACTCCCCAGGCAGTGGTCATATCATTTTTTTCAATTCTCCTGAGGACAGCCTCAGCTCTATCTCTATCTCTGACAGCACCTGTTAGTAACAAAACAAGGGCGTTGGGCCTTATACTGGAATCTTTTGAACCGTCCCTTCGAATAGTGTCATAATAGAATATGTTGCCTGCATCCCAGTATTCCAAATCAATCTTATTTCGTAGTTGTTGGGAATATCTAATCCATCTTTCCCTATTGCAACTATCACCAACAATTTTCGCAAGATCACCTCCAATTTTCAAACTTTCATAAAATAATGCTTGAATATCATTTGCACTCTTCCTTCTATCTATATGGTCCATCCATGTAGAATCTTGAATGGGTAGTTTTTCTGCAACGCCTGTGAATGCGTGTTCAACTAACCCATCTCTATCTGCATCCTTCAGAAATCCCCAGTTGATAAGGTCGATAATAGATTTCCATCTTTTCTGCAAATATTGTATATCCCCAGTGGCAAGTACATATTCGCGTATGGCCCAGGGAAAAAGAAAAGTCGAATCGGCTGATCCAAAGGTAGTGTTGTGAAGAAAAGCCTTTCCGCTAATTATCATTGGAAGCTCTCCTTTCATAGCAACTGTCGAAGTTCTCTTTGCCTGATGTCTAAGAAAATTTTCTATGATTGCGAAAACAAAATCATAATCTCCTAAAGACAAATATCCCCTCAACGACCAACCAGTATCTCTTGCCCAGTAATTGGGAAATCTTGGAAGGCCTGCACAAACTCCTGCTCCAAGTCCATCATACTCAGCTTTTAGATATTCCATACTTGTCTTTGCTTTTTCGAAAGCCTTTATCAGCTTTGCAATAGTAGGCTCCGGCTTCGCTCCTGATCCGATCTGCAGAGTAGAAGATGAAACCATTTTGAAATGATTTTCCGTATACTCCAAAAGGCTCCTGTAATTATTCCTGATACTTCTATATTCATTTAAGCAATCTTCAGAACTGGTGGAACTACCAGCAGCTACAAGCGCAACCTCAATAGTTTTGCCAGATTCAATTTCAAGATCGTACGACAGCTCAAGATCATTATCAAAAGAGTCTGTTAGTACCTTTGATGGTTTCAAATGCGTAGGTGCAATGCCAATTGCTCCAAAATAGTGTGCAATGCCTTTTCTTGCAGCGGTCTGAATTTGCAAGCAATTATCTGTTTCAAGGTACTCAGAAAGGTTGCTTTGTGAAATAGCGGCTAGGCCATAGCTTGTAATGTTGCCATCGATGATGAAATGGACTCGAATTTTTCTTTTTGATTTCTCTGATTTCTTCTTTACATTTAAGTCTCTGAAATGGATATTATATGTATTTGATAGGTTAAATTCTAACAACGTGACAAAGCCTTTATTGTCAGGGGGAACAAACAAGGTCCTTTTTACTTGTAAGCCTGCCACTTCGTGTCTTGTACTGAGAATTCCATTTTCATGTCTTGAAGATACTACGAAATTCGGAAGTCTTTTACGCACTCCATCATCCATTGAGATTTCAAATATTATTCTGCCAAAAGCTCTTGCAGGTGGAACATATAAGCCGCCATTATCATATCTTGCTCCCATCCAAGTCCAGTTAGCGGAAACTGCCCCATTTGATGAGCATACAATATATGCCTTTTTTCCAGATATTGTTAGTGGGATTGTAAAATTTTTGAAAATAGTATCTTCTCGAGTTGTACTTGAGTGATCGTCATCGATAAGGTTGGACGGAATAAATATTCTTTCCGTTTGAACTGCAACGTGATCACTGAATGTAAATGGGATAATTATTTGCTCAAATCCTTCGAGTTTACTCAAAATGACAATCTTGTGCTTCATTCCCTCTTCTAAAGATCCTCTTACTACTAGAAACCTTGCACTTTGGAATGGTTTGAATGAAATAGGCCTGCTTTCAGATAATATAGACGCATTGACAATATCTTCTGAAGTTGCAACAAAAATTGACTTTTTTGAAACCGGGATTTCATCTATATATATATCAAGAGAAATGATATTTCCTCCTAAAGGAATTGGTGGATTTAGTAAAGAGAATAAAAATCCTTCTTCTGATGTTTCACCATTTATTATTGTTACATTTTTTAAGCTTCCCTCAATATACGAAAGCATAGTATGTGTTTTATCGATTGTCCTAACCATTCAAATCACACCTTCAACTTCAATCCTAATGAAACAATATATTTTTAATTTGAGATTGTAAAAATAGTTTATTAATAGAGCAATCTCTTTCCCTATTCGATATATACAACGTGAAAAGAGGATGAATTGCATTGATACACCTTTCCAACATATTAATACTATAGGTTTTACTTTATTTATTATTTTCATAATCTATTTGTATTCAATAGATTGTGGCCCAACCTGTTATTGGGGTAAGATTTTGATTGTAGATGCCTGGAACTTTAATGAAGTAAACAAACCCTATTATCGTTGGTATAACATAGGTAGATACATCTATGATAAAATATGGGAGACACTCCCGATGTGGCTGCTTGGAATAAAGGAATGCAAGTTAAAGATGCGACTGCAGATGTAGTTAATAGATCATATAACACAATAGCGATACAAACAAGAACTATCAATAGTGATACAAGAGAGAAGGGTGAGAAATCAATATGGCAAAAAAGATGTAGAGACGGCATCTAGATCTGATATACATTGATTGCTTGTTCAACATGCGGAAAGAACAAGATGATCATCACGGATGTAGAATGTGGCGAAATCATATGTAGTAACTGTGGTATGGTAATCTCAGAAAAGATCCAAGAAACTAACAGACATGATAAAACTCTCGACAGGGCAGGTGCTTCCAATAGATCTAGAACAGGTATTCCCACTTCTCTAGCTCGCCACGATATGGGACTTGCTACTACTATTGCAAATACTGATCGAGATGCAAGTGGACACAAAATAGAGGCTGTAATGCATTCTACGATGAATAGGTTAAGGATTTGGCACTTTAGAACACAATCTTATACGCCTGCAGATAAAAATCTTCTACATGCTTTATATTCGGTCTCCAGTTTTCTAGTAGATAAAGTCTCCAGTTATGTGCTGTTATATAATGCATACGATTAGACTATTAACTTTACCTTCTTTCTCATCTCAAGAAAGGTTCTCTGAAAATCTTTGAATTAATTATTCCTTCTCGCGATTTGAGTATCTATTTATCGCATTTTGATTTTGAGGCTGTGATTTATTATAATACCCTAATCAACTAGGCGTTGGAAATTCTTTATATTATCAATCATTCATATACTAAAACTAGCACTTGGATGAGATCCTGCAAGTAAATAATCTCAAAAAATATTTTCCTGTCAAGAAGACCCTCCGTGAAATCTTTAGTTTAGCTAATAAACAATATATTAAAGCAGTAGATAACGTTAGTTTCAGAGTTGAAAAAGGAAAAGTATTTGTCCTTGCTGGAGAATCTGGCTCGGGCAAGACTACTTTAGCAAGGTTAATCCTACGAGCAATTGAGCCTGATAGCGGGTATATAATATTTAACGGAGAAGACATTACAACAAAAGCTGACAAAGAATTAAGAAATTTTCGGACAAACGTACAGATGATATACCAAGATCCATATACCTCATTAAACCCTCGTATGAAAATAATGGACATAGTCATGGAACCATTGAATATTCATAACAAGAAAAGTCCAAAGACAGAAAGAAAAGAAAAAGTATTTAGATCTTTAGAGGATGTCCGATTAAAACCTGTTGAGGAAATCGCAGAAAAATTCCCACATATGCTTTCAGGAGGTCAGCGACAGAGAGTAGCATTAGCTAGGTCATTGGTTCTTACACCTAAATTAATTATAGCTGATGAACCCGTTTCTATGCTTGATGTTTCTGTTAGAGCTGAAATATTAGATCTTATGAAGAGCCTAAAAGATAGGCTTCAAATTTCTTGCCTTTACATTACACACGATCTCTCCACCTCTAGATATATTGGTGATGAAATTGCAATAATGCATGCAGGCAAAGTACTTGAAGCAGGAGCCATAGATCGAGTTTTATTGCACCCTGGTCATCCGTACACACAAGCATTAATAGATGCTATTTCTGAACCTGATCCAGATAATTTGCATAGAGACCAAACCGACTAACGATATATATTATCCAACAGGTACTTTATATTCAAAAATTAAATATTATTTTCTGTTTTCACGTTGTGTTAACTTCTGCAAGCGCCTCATGATCATGGTGTCGATACCTCACAATTTGGGAAGCACCTTCTTTAGAATATACGCCATATACAATACGCGCTTTGACCACAGTGGTATCTTTTAAAGATACCATGATTATTTGATTTTCGTTTGAACGCGAGAGCAAGACTTTGGACAATCTCTCATTGTTTTGAGCATCAAGATGCGCATCAACCTCATCCATCAGATAGAATGGAGATGGCTTTAGTGATTGGAGCGCTAATAGAAAAATAGTGGCAGCCATGGTTTTCTCACCACCAGATAATCCGGTAGATTCACGTTCTGTTTTCCCCGGAAATTGAACCATTAACATTATACCACCTGTGAATACATCTTCCATATTCTCTATTTCTAGCCAAGCTTTCCCACCTGTCACTTCAGAAAAAGTATTTCTTATGTCATTATCAACTCTTTTAAATGCATCAATAAAGAAAGTCTTCTTTTCCTTAACAACTTCTTCAATGAAAACAATAATGGAATTTCGCTCCATTTCCAATTCGTTTTGTCTGTTTGACATGCTTCTATATCCTTCAATTACTTGAATGTAACTTTCGTGAGCACGTAAGTTAATTTTAGTCTTTATTGTTTCAAGTTCGTGGGTTAGCTCTTTGACAACCACATCTACGTCAAATGAGTCTGCTAGATCTCTATATCCCAACGAAAGCAAGTCATTATTAAGACGTAATTCCTGCGAAGTAATATCATAAATATCCTTTCGAAGCACTGCCGTCTCTCTTTCAATCGCGTTAAATTCTTTAGAGATCTTTCTCTCATTATCTCTTAGTTGTTTTATTTGTCGTTCATACTCTTCTAAAACTCTATAGGAGCTGCCTGAAGAATCTATTGCTTGCTGTTCTTCATCTCTTAGTATTTTGAGTTCTGTTTCTGTCGATTCTAGTTTAATTTGTAATTCATTAGCAGTAATTATCCTTCCTTCATGCTCTGTTTTTAATCTACCTTTCTGATCATCTATTCGTCTTAAATGCTCTAGAGTAATCTCGATTTCATTATTCAGTGCTGCTGAGGAAGTCATTAATTGCCGAAATTCAATATCTGCCGCTTCCAGTGACTTTAAAATCTGGTTCTTTTTCACATTTAGTTGAGCCGTCTTGTTTGTAGCGGCAGCAGATCTGTTATCAATATTCTGTAGATTTTCTGTTATTTTATTTATAGCATGCACCAATATTGATATACGCTTATGATGTTTGTGTAGCTCAAGAGTCATAGAATCCATTTCTGATTTGACTAAGATATTGTTTAAAATAATCCGCTGCATTGATTCTTTCACTTTACATACTGACCCATCCAAAGTAGAGATTTGTAGTATCAATCTCTCGATTTTTGCTTCTAATTTTGTTTTTTGGGATTCAAAGTCGTTGACTTTCAAAGTAATTTCTTTCAACTCGAAACTTCTCTTTTTAATTAAGATATCTAAACTCGTAAGTGAACATCTTAGATTATCAACTGAGTCACTCAAGAGAATTGCTTTTATAAGATCAGATATTTTAGAACCAAAATCTAATGATATTGAATTTCCTGCTGGCTCAAAGAGGACACCATCAACAGACACTGCTCTGTATCCTTGTATTGCCAAGAGATATGCAGCTGTAGAAGTCTTCGCAAGAAAGGTGTTGCCAAACAGAAAATTAGATAGATTCTTGTAGTCTGAAAATACGAAGTCAGCAAGATTGCCTATTATATTTACATCATCCTTTGAAATCTCCGATCTTTTTGTGCGACTGATAATCTCTAGTGGAATAATTTTAAGACGGGGTAATTTATTTAATTTAGCATATTCTGCAATAGAAAGCATGGATACTACTTTATCGACTACTATCGCCTTCATCCATTCTGATCCTGCTGCAAGCACTGACCTCTCGTAGTTTTCATCCCATTGTAGTATGTTGTAAGCTAGTCCCTTTATATCAAATTTTTCTGGATGTTTCATCAGTTCTGCAATGGCTACATCTTCATTTCCGAAATTCTTTGCAACATCTGCTTCTGCCTCAAATTTTGAAGCCAAATTCTTTGCTCTATCGTTTAGGTTAGACGAACTTGCAATCTCTCTTTCAAGACTATTATTTATTCCTTTTAAATTTTTAATAAGACTTTCTATACTTTGCAATGCTGCCTTTTCCGATTGCAGATTCTTCTTAAGATCTGCGAATATTATTTTGTTTTTCTCAAACTCGGCTCTCAACGAAAGGATCTGTGCTTTGTTAACATTAATTTTATCAAGATCTACTTTTACCTTTTCTTCTAACCTCAATATCGAAATGTCATAATGATTTTTGATTTCTGACAAGCGTTTATATCGGTGTGTGAATTTCTCTTTGACATCTACATATTTGGTATTATCAAAGGTAAATCTGTCTATTTGAGAATTAACTTCCTCTAATTGTGAGTGCAACACTGAAATACTTCCATTTCTATCATTCATAAGATCTTTCTTATGCTCCATTTTTAAACGTAAATTGTTTAATTTTTGATTAACATTTTGTTTATCTGTATCAATTAAAGGAATTTGCCTTCCAATTTCAAAGAGGCGTTGTTGTGTCTCCTTTAGCATGGCTTTCATTCTCTCGGATTCATACACAACGTTCGTTACTTTACTTCCAATTTGTGCTTTGGCTTTATTTTGAACATCCACTTTATGGATAAAGGACGTCTTTTCAGACTCTAGGTTTTCAATTTGTGAATGGATTTCCTCAAGTTGTTTAGATAATTTCAAGGAAACTGTAACGTTGGAATCTAAAACCTGGTTCTGGACTTTTAGTTTTGTTCTGATTGCTCTTATATTATTTGATAGCAACACGGCTTTGAATCGCTTTAGTTCAGACTCTAAGTGCTCATATCTTATCTGATCATTTCTTTCTATTTCTAATTCATCTATTCTCTTTCTAACTTCCCCCATTCTTGCAACGGCTACTTCAAGGCGACGGTCTGATTCCTCTAACTGCTCCAAGGCTTCTGCCTTTTTTTCATCAAAATATGAGAGGCCGACAATATCTTCGATAATCCTTCTACGTTCCTCCGAATTTAATTCTGAAATACGGGTTATCATTCCCTGTTGAACAATATTTAGCTTATTTGGGGCGGCAACTATCACTTCAAGTAATTCAACTATACTACTTTTCGACACCTTCTTACCATTAAGATAGAATTGGCTATCACCCGTTTGTCCCTCGATTTCCCTTGTTACTGTTACAGAATCAGAATCTACAGGTATTCCTCTGTCTTCGTTATCAAAAGTCAACGAGACACGAATTAACCTGTGTGAACTGTCTTGGCTATCATGGAATAACGATTGAAGTTTATCTACACGTAAGGCTTTAGGACTGTTTTCACCTATGGCGAACATTATGGCATCAAGAACATTACTTTTCCCGGAGCCATTAGGACCCGTAACTGCAATTAGTCCTTTTTCAAAAATTATTACCGTGTTCTTAAATCCAAATGACTTGAATCCATAAATTTCAAGCTTTTTAATGTGAACCAAGGGGTAATGCTGATAAAGATATGGGGTTAGTTATATGTTGCACAACCTGGCCTGTCACATTTTGGTCAAAAATTTTTAGCCTATCGTTCTCGCTTGCCTTCTACAAACTCCAGGAAATTTGCTTTTGCCTGGGAGTATGACATCTGTATAGGAGGGTGTTTGAAACAGTATGCAGAAATACTCTCCAGAGGCCCAGAAATGCCTCTGTCGATAGCTAACTTTGAGCCCCTTATTGCGTCGATCATAACACCAGCACTGTTATATGCATCTACTACCCTTAGTTTGAGATCAAGATCCACAGGGATATTACCAAAGTATTTACCTCTTATAGATATATAACAAACTTTATCATTTTGTAGAAATTCTACAAAATCTGACGGTCCAATACGCATAGGAATTTGATATGGGGCCATTACAGCAACTGCACTTGTCTTGCTAACTCTTTTATCTTCTAGTCGTTCTTCATCAAGCATATTGTAAAAATCCATATCTCCGCCTACGTTTAGCTGATACGTCTCGTCTATTTTTACCCCCCTGTCAACAAATAATTTAACTAAAGTTTTATGTAGTACTGTAGCACCCAATTGACTCATCACATCGTCGCCTGCACATGCAAGACCTCTATTCCCAAATGCTTGTTGCCATTTCGAATCCGATGTTATAAACACAGGGATAGCATTGATAAAAGAAACTCCAGCTTCTAGACACCTCTCGGCATAAAATTGTGTTGCCTGCTTGCTACCTACAGGCAAATAATTAAGAAGAACCTCTGCTCGGGTATCTTTTAGAACCTTCAATACATCGACACTTGACATGTCAGAAACCTTAACTTTATGACTAAGATGTCTACCTATACCATCCAAGATCTCTCCCTTTTCAACCTTGACATCCATCTTTCCAATGTCACAGATTTTGACAGTGTTATTGGGTTGTGCGAAAATTGCTTCTGATAGATCTACTCCTACCTTAGAATTTACAACATCAAAAGCAGCCACATATTCAATGTCACCTGGTTCAAAGCCAGATAAGTTATACGAAGTAAGACCTACAGACTCTCTATTTTTATCATAGTATGAAGTACCCTGAATAAGAGCAGATGCACAATTTCCAACACCAGTAATGGCAACCCTAATTTTTTTACGCATATAATATGACTACTATTAAAGGCAGGTTAATATGTTTATGTAGAATTAACGAATTCTTACACATTATTGATGAATGATCGCGATTAATACGAAATAAGATAGTAAACATCGACTATTATACAGGCGAGCATCGGGCAAAAATAACCTTTAAGTAAAGACTATAAATTTTTGCTTTAATTAATAAAATTAAGAATCAGGATTCCAATGTTAAAAGCTATGGGCTGCTACGTACAGACAAAATGAGAATTTTGGATTGGTAACTTCAACTACTAGATCGTTACGATATTTTTGATTCTACCAATTTGATTAATGTCAAGTGTACTGCATAGATGGCTGGATTTGCAATGTTTGCCTAAAGTATTATAGTCTAGTTATGTTTTTGTAGACGTTATAAATCATGACTAGGATCAGAGGAAAGTATCTAGTCAAGGTGCCCTGCATCTAGTCAGGCCTTGTGTGGATCCTTCATCCATTCTATGATCTGTTAAATAATGAATTATCCTTAATAATAGATCAAGTAGTTAGGAAATAGAATAAATCTAATACAACACCGTTCAAATATAATATTATGATATCTATGAAATCATTTACAAATTGCGAAAAGGAGGGCTTATATAAAGCGATTTTTTTAAGGCGTGACATTCGTTCAAATTTCATCAACAAGGAAATTCCTAACAAGGTTCTGGCAAGAATTTTAAATGCTGCTCATCATGCACCATCTGTTGGATTCTCACAGCCGTGGAATTTCATTTTGATCAAAGATAGTTCTGCAAGACAACACGTAAAAGACTCCTTTTTAAAAGAGCGAGAAAGGTCAA
>DATDNG010000087.1:0-4656 GCA_036518375.1 Nitrososphaeraceae archaeon
GCCAGGGTAGTTTTGGTAGGCCTTTTTGGAGGTGAACTAAAGCTAAATTTAGTTAGTATGCCAACGCGAGCATACAGGTTAATAGGTTCATACACTGGGACGCTAAGCGACATGGTGGAATTGGTATCTTTGGCAAAGAGAAGTGTAATCAAACCTCTAGTTTCAGATACATTCAAACTCAGTCAGGTTACAGAGGCGTTGTCAAAGCTAAAGGAAGGTAAAATCATTGGCAGGGGAGTGATTAACCCTTGAAAAGTAAACGCAAAACCAAAATACGTGTTCTGCTGGGGTCATAACTAAAACGTTGTAGATTTCAAATTCTGCTCATTGTTTATATTTTGAATAGTCTGTGCTAACCTAGCTAATTTGACAGGTTTTATGAGTATTTGTATTTTCTTATCTGAGAAGAATTCATCTTTGCTAAGTTCCTCTTTAACATTTTCGAATGCTGTTACTAGCAGTATTGGTGTCAAAGAATATTTGCCAAGAATTTCTCTTGTTGCTTGTAGTCCATTCTTTTTGCCTGGAAGTTTATAATCAATTATGACTAGGTCTGGCATATATTTTTCATAATCTGTTAATATCTCATCAGCAAAAGTGGAGCTCACAATCACAGAATACCCTTTGGATCTGAGAAAATCCTTATACAATAATAGAATATCCAGCTCGTCTTCGACTATCATCACTTTATGAATCTGTTTTTGCTGCCTGGATATTCCCATGTATAATATTAGCTATATTCCTAAAAAAGGTATTAGTTAAGCATTAGCAATAGGTCTAAATCGAAGAACTGCTCCAACCTTTCCAATACTCGCTAATTGAGCGCCTTCTTCTGTCTTTCCAGATATTATTTCGAGTTTGCTTCCACTTTGTGTAACCAACTCCTCTAAATAATCTACTATGTCTGTTTCGTAACTTTCAAAATCAATCGCGTTGCAAGATGGGCATGGCTTAGAGAGGATTTCCTGCTTTATTCTTTGCAAGTTGTGTCTTTCGACAAACTTTTCTTGAGTGGTTCCACACCTTTTACATTTTACATCAAGCTTTACATAAGCAATGTCGTCAGTTACAATAACCATATCAACAGCTCCACTCTTTAATGACTTCACAACGTCTACAATGCCGTAAATGCCAAGACCCTTTGTAGCATGAACCTCACTCATAAACTTCTTGATAATTCTTTTTTCTTCCATTAGTCTATATTCAGTCATAACTCCTTGTTCATTCACTTTATCTATGATTTCCCTTACGCCCTCGTCACCCGAGTATGACGTATCTATTGTGCTTATAACATTGTTTTGCAACCTGTAATCTAGATATTCTTCTCGAAGAAAATTTTCTTTGGTCGGACCGGGTCCTCCCACGATAATGCCTCTTACATAGAACTGATCAATGAATACCTTTTGCGAGCGGTCTGCAATCCTATGATAGTATTCATTTAATTCATTGTCACGCAGCCTTTCAAACCTTCTGGCGGATTGCCCTCCTTGCCGATGCTTTCCTGCCACGCCAGATGTGAGTGTGTCTATTACTTCCCATCTGTCACCTGTCAAAATTCCCAAACCAGCTTCTTGAGTATCGATAGCCAAAATTCCTATTATCTTGTCGTCTTTCATCATATCGCTCAAATGATCCGTCCAAAAGTGATCATCACATCTATAGAGGTTTATTTGGATTGGTTTTGGAGGGATAACGGAGTATAGTTCAATTTTCTCTGTACCAAATCCTTTACCAGTTGGAATAGCTCCACAGAATACTACAAGACCATTTTCAGGTGTTTCCTTAAAAAGCTTTAGATGCTCAACAGTTCTACTGAGTGCATCTTGTACATGGGTTCGAGTCAAGTCTGACTTGATGTTTGATGCAGTTCCAGCTTCATTACGTAACTGAGAGATGACATCAAAAATTTGCCGCCGCGGAGGAATATATACAGTCACCAACTCGGTGCCATGTCCAGAAATACTTGATAATTGATTTAGCATTTTTTTGAGTCTATATCTTTTTACGGAATCCCAATTGTTAATCTGGTTACTTTGCATGATATTAACAGCAAGAAGTCTTGGTTTGCACATAATATAAGGCTATCAACACGGTATTGAAAGAATAAACAGAAATTATAATGTGAACTAGGAGAGGTTATAAGCCATATCAAGTAAAAAAAGAGTTCATCTAATGCTTCCAAGGCTAGAGTATATTAAACAGGCGAGGATTAAATTAGGAATTACCCAAAGAAAACTAGCGTCTATAACTGGTATTAGTACATCGATGATAAATCAGATAGAGTCTGGACGATGTAAACCTAGCTACGAAACTGCTAGAAAGATATTTGAAATTCTAAATTCCTTAGAAGGTCAATCTTCTCCAAAAGCAGGAGATATCTGTAGCCGAAATCTAATATCTGTCCAGAAATATGAAACCCTCCATTCTGCAATAGAGAAAATGAGGCAGAATTCGATTAGCCAGATCCCAGTCTTTGATGGTTTTCGTGTGGTAGGAATCTTGAGTGAAGATGGGCTTGCAAAGAACGTAATCGAAAAGGATGAAAAGAAAATTCGTGATATGCTTATAACAATAATAATGGAATCTCCACCTCCGGTGGTAGATGTATCCACCCCGGCGAAGGCTTTAGTTCCGCTAGTTAGATTTGCAAAATGTGTCCTAGTTAGTGAGCGAGGAGATGTCATCGGCATAATCACGGTAACGGACATCCTGAAAATGGTAGAATAATAAACAAGTATAGATAGCTAGTCAGTTACCTTTTCAAGGCCGATACAACAATCGGCATATCCAAGACATTTTCGACAAATGCTCAATTTGCTATTATTGTCTAGTTCTGATTCACACAGAGCACATGTCTTCTTAATATTCTGCAACTTAGTGTTATGTTGGGACAACTAATAAAGAATAGGTACTGACCTATTTGAATTTTTTTAAGGGTATTATCAAACTGACTTTTTGGTTAGAATATACCATTAGCTTATCATTTTCTTCTTTTACCACAAATTCGTATGACTTCTTTCCATCAATGTTTAGACTTGACCGTTTGGCATTGCCATTAAGTTTGATATAGAGATAGAATTAGCCTTCTTGTGATTTTTTGCAAAAATATAAGATCTTATCATCTATTTGTTGAGTTGTATCACTACTGTCATCATCAACAGTTTGGTTGGTTCTTCAAATATTGTGTAGCGGAAATAGGTTAAACCATTGAACTCTCCTGAAAGAAAGCTTTACTTGAGAATGTGCTTCTATCAAAGTGTGTTTCTAGAGTGAATTTTGCTCCGTCAAAGAGAGATTCATTGGAGAACTCCGCTCCATAAAAGTACACTTCTTTAGAGAATTCAGCTTTAGCAAAGAGAGAATTTAGCGTAAATAAAGTACGCTTTTTTAGAGAATGTAGCGCTATCAAAGGTTGCTCGTCCACAGAACTTCTCTATAAAAGCTTGCTTCTTCATTGGAAATATAGTTTCATCAAAGTACGCTTTTTTAGAGAATGTAGCTATACTAAATATTGTTTGTCCAGAGAACTGTCAGGTATTCTATGTATAATCTTACTTTCAGTAATAATAGATAAGCATATGTCAAGGAAAGAAGATCGAAGGTATAAAGAGACTCAATAATAGATGCCGTTTAAGAATAGAAGAATTGGACTTCTGAATCATTCCAAATTCGTCACTCAACTGATTCTTTATTTGTTGTTGAGCCTTTCCATCTTCTTGCTCTTCATTTATCTTTGTCGCATTATCTCGCATTCAAAGTATCTACCTCTTTCTCTGAACTAGCTGTTAACTATGTCTATGTAGGGTATCTTCAAGATATATTACTTGATACCAAATACGACTCATCAAATTCAAAGACGGAACGAGCATAGATGGCTTGAAACCAAAAAGAATAGGAGAATATGACTTTACGGCGTTATATAAAATCCCAATGTGTTGCTTTATCGCTTGTCGCAAAATCAAAATAATAATTCTCATCATCGCATAGTATGAAAAATTTATCCTCCTAAATACTTGCTGTTCCACTCATTCGCTCATCTGAAGACGTGACAAACCAGCAACAGGCGTATGATGCTTGAGTATTCTAGAGTTGGATACAAGATTTGCGGGGATAACAAGAATTAGATTCTCCTAGTCGTGATACTAAAGATGCCTTGGACACTTCAAACGCAACAAATACTCAACATAGTAAGGCAGCAATGCAACAAGGCTACAATCACATGGCCTATCGTTTTCCGCATATAGTCCTAATGTCCGAATACTTGGTAAACTAGGCATACGAAGTTCCGATAAAGAATCCAAATGACGGATCTATACATAATATACGAAGCATACGTGTTGCAAATTCCGTCCGTTTATTACGGTTGCTCTTATTCCTCGGATGCAACAGCATCATTTTATTATTATATTATTATTATTTCCATCCTCTTTGTCTAGTCTTTGTCAAATTAAAATTTAGAATGGACATATTTTATATGTACATCACTAACGATTATCATTAATGATAATCAAATTGTACTGTATTGTTTTTATAATGTAATACTTATTTGATCTTAAATTTTAGTATAATTTTGCAGAATATTACATATATTATATTATATGGACTGCAAATGCATATGCTATGCTAATATAGTACCTTGTCGAAGTGATGTCGAGT
>DATDNG010000088.1:0-2707 GCA_036518375.1 Nitrososphaeraceae archaeon
CAAAAATACCCTCCGTACAGATAGTTGACGCAGAAACGCTAGTGACTCAAACACAGGAAAGAATGTCGAAAGCATTAGAAGGCCATTACCGATATGATTCATCTTTACAAGATAGTCAAGATTTTCTTTTTAATCATGTAAATTCGAAGATCTCACTTGTGATTATGTATGCAGATTTGGTTGGTTCGACTAATATGAGTATGACATTGCCAGCAGAGAAAATGGTTACTATAATCAGGGCATTTACATATGAAAGGACTTCTATTGTGCGCAGCTATGGTGGTTATGTATTAAAGTACGTAGGTGATGCAATAATAGCTTTCTTTCCATCTGGTTACAACAAGCTGTTAGCATGTGATAAGGCCGTTCAATGTGCAAAATCAATGATAACTGTAATCAAAAATGGAATTAATCCCATACTAAACCAGTATGATTATCCGGAACTTAGTGTTAAGATAGGTATAGATGAGGGTGAAAATGTAATTGTACAATATGGACATGATAAAAGCTCTTTAATAGACATTCTTGGATATAGTATGAGTATAGCTGCAAAAATAACTTCATTAAGCAACCCAAACAAAATTACGATAGGAAGAGATGTTTATGACATATTGCATCCAGAAATTAGAACTAAATTCGCAGAACCTAAATATAATATTGAGAATTGGAAATATACTGATAGACATACAGGCAGACTGTACAAGCTATATACATTCGAAGGTTAATATATTAGAAAAGTTCGAAGCTCTCGTCAATTGATAGTAATTATCCTCGAAAGATGATTTTAATTCTATATATACATTAATCCTCTCATTTGATGCTACTCGATGTCATCTGATGAGATTTGTCATGTCTATCTAGTTGGAAACTGCTGTATGTGGGACACTCTGAAATATAGTGTCAGTATAATCACTTATCATAAGCAGGATATGCAAGATAAGTATAGATTTATTTTGTTGTTTTGACGCAAGCAATGCATGAAGCAGAACCTCCCCTATAGTAGTAATTATAATAATCTAGTAATGAGAAACATTACTGAAAAAGATATTCCTCACATAGTCAATTTACAAAAAGCATCCTTTGCAGATATGGCTGCATATGGAATGATATGGCCTAAATCCTTTCTTAAAAGTCACATTCATATTTTTCCGGAGGGGCAATTCTGCGTAGAAATTGATGAAAGAATAGTGGGATCAGCAAGCAGTCTTATGGTTTCCTTAGAATCGGAGTATGTGGATCATACTTGGTATGATATTACTGGCAATGGATTATTTATAAATCATGACTATAGTGCAGATAGTTTATATTGTGCAGATATTTCTACCCACCCAGGATTTCAACATAAAGGTATTGGAACAGCTCTATATAATGCGAGAAAAAGCCTGGCCATGAAACTAAACTTGAGGAGAATAATAGCTGGAGGAAGGTTATATGACTATTGTAAATATTCTCATATTATGTCAGCTCAAGAATATGCTGAAAAAGTAGTGAAGAAAAAAATTATAGATCCAGTTCTGACTTTTCAGCTAAAGAACGGATTTCGCTTTATTAAGTTACTTAATGAATATCTTTATGATGAGCGCTCGTTGAATTATGCCAGCTTCATTGAATGGTTAAATCCAAAGTATATCCATCATTATAGTTGAGATATTGACTTGAATCTTGAGTTCGAGCACTTTAATAACAGTTGGTCTCGATCGCCGCGAATGGTAGATATGGCATAACTCCGAAAATACAGGTTACTCTATTTGGTCTTTACATGACCCTCGGACTTGCTTTGCAGCAGACTACAAATGAAATGTATTGTAATGCTAAAAACAGATAATCTCTCAGACTGCTATGGAGGATTTTATAATGGTTCTCTCAGAGCAAACCTGCCAGATCAGCAATAATAAAATTGTTCAAGCTGATTATAATGCAGGGCATACTTTCATTTCTTGAGTCTTCACAAGCCCAATGCTTCATATTGCCTCAATAAATGAATTCGTACCTATCACTTATACGAAATGCATTCTACTGCACACAGCTAAAAATGAACACCCACCAAAAATTACGACCTGAAGCATCAAATGGCCTTGCAGAAGATGCCTCAATGCACAAAAGTAGATAGCAGAAGTGATACTCACCTTATACCAATGCAAAAACATACTGAATAAGGGCTTTGGCAAACAGCTCTTGCAGCGTCAATCTGTGATACTACGAATGAAGATAAGTATTGGAATAGTCAGAAGAAAAGAAATATTACCATTTATGAAAAAGATAAACAAAAAAGGAAAATTTCTATAAATAGCAAAGCATATAGCCGACCTACCGATATAATTGTCTTCCATGCCGACACGTCACAAATGACAGAAAAGTTTCGGGGAAATATTTTTTAACGCAATAGAAGAAGATATCACTGTATTTCAACCATGATTAGGATAGATGTGGTAATTCCAGATAATGACATAGAAGCAATTAGCCAAGCATTGAAGAAAATCAAAGTTGGCGGTATTACTATTTTAAAAGTTAAAGGCAGAGGCAAGACTGTTGCTCCTTCAATTCATGCCTCTAAAGGTACGGAAATGTTTACACCAGAATTTAGTGATAAATACACTCTTCAGGTGATAGTGGATGACAGTAAAGAAAAGGATGTTATCGATATCATTAGAGCAAATTCCAAAATGGGTAAAATCTTTATTTCACCAGTTACACGTGCAATTGATAT
>DATDNG010000089.1:0-3796 GCA_036518375.1 Nitrososphaeraceae archaeon
AACCCAGATATTCTTATACTTGATCCTCATGATTTAGATGATATTTTGTCAAGTATAATGGATATAACAGAAAGAGTTGGTAGAGTAACAGAAGGCCGCAACTTAGTAGCATCATTACAAAAACGTATTGACAATATAAGGAAAGTCGGACAAAGAAGAATTGGTCGTGGCGAGGTGCATAATAGTAATAAACCAAAAGTACTTTGCATTGAGTGGATTGACCCTTTCTTTACTGCTGGTCATTGGATTCCACAAATGGTAGAGATTGCTGGAGGTATTAATGGTCTGAGTTCGAGAGCACAGCCTTCACATCGTATGCATGATATTAATGAGATTATAAAATTTAATCCAGATAAAATAATTCTACTTCCTTGTGGTTTTGATATGGATAGAACAATAAGAGAAGCAAAGAGATTAGAGACTAACGATAAATGGAAATCATTGCAATGTGTTCAAAAAAATGAAGTGTATGCGGTTAATGCAGGAGCATATTTTAGTAAACCCGGACCTAGAACAATAACAGGGTTGGAAGTATTAGCAAAGATAATTAATCCAGAAGTTTTTGAAGACATTCAGGTGCCTACTGATTCATTTACTAAATATGATTATAGTTAAAAATTAACCCTGCTACAAGTGCAGAGCTAGAAGCTACACAAGGCTATGCTAATTCACATGGTGTTTTACTATTAAGTCCCTCTAGTACTGCCTTATGCCAGCGTTGCTTATGATGCATTGTGGGTTGCAGCTTTAGCTGAAAATAATACCAAAGCAACAAACAATATCAATTACTTGAAAAACACATTAATGCACATAGCAAATTCCTATAATGAAATAACAGGGAATACCAAGCTAAATCAAAACGGAGATAGAAAATATGGTGATTATGACTTTTGGGCAGTGGCAAAAAACTGATAATAGTACTCATACTCACACTATATAATAACCTGTACGTATAATGATATCTCGCTGCAGTCATTCTTCAATTTTGTCTTGAAGCATGCTATCTAGCACCTTATACCATGCTCTTTTACTGGGAAATGCTGCAACACTCCTGTCCTCACTCATGATTTCAGATAGTTCAATAAGGATATTACATTGAATATACATTTTTCTATTATAATATATCACGCCATAGACATTTTTCTATAAAACGACAATAAATTGACAATGAATCATGGAATATGTCAGTTATTCTTTTATAGTTACAAGTCAAATAGTTATTTTAGCGAGGGAGAACCGACGGAGGTACTGAATGGTGAGCAGAATGTCATTAGAAGTGAACTGCAACTGTTTTCTAACTCAAAGAAAAAAATAGATACGTATATGAACTATACAAGACCGCCATTAGCTATTACAATTGAACCAATCAGGAGTGCATTTGTAGATGCAAAGAAAAGAGGTATAAAATCAAGATATCTAACTGAGATCACTAAAGATAATATTTCCTTTTGTAAAGAGCTGCTGTCCCTTGTTGATGATATGAGACATTTAGATGGAATAAAGGGAAATTTTATGGTAAGCGAGTCAGAGTATCTCGCTCCTATCGTTTTATTTGAGAAAGGAAAAATAGCATCACAGATCATCTACAGTAATCAAAAGGAAATCGTAGATCAACATCAGTATATGTTCGATACTCTCTGGAATAAGGCAATGCCAGCACAGCAGAGAGTAAAAGAAATAGAAGAGGGTATACCTGAAGAAGAGCAGCATTATCAAACAAGATTTCTAGAAAATGCAAATGAAGTATCAGAGGAAATAAAAAAGATAATTAATACATCAGAAGATGACAACTGGTCAATATGTTCAACTTTTGATGGATTATTAATGATAAGTAGTAATAAAGACTTTGAAAAAATGCAAGAAAGGCTAGCAGATAGTAGTAGAAGAGGTAAAAACACGAGATGGATAGGAATTGTCAACAAAGACAATGTACATCTTGTTAAAGCCTATGCCGATTTAGGAATGAAGATCGGGCATATTAATAATATGCCACCTATGAATTTTGCTGTCTCTTCTAAAGATCTCTGTATAACCATAGATGAAATGAAAGGAGGTCAAGTCGCAAAAAATCTTTTGATTAGTAATGAACCTCCGTATATTAGACACTATAATTCTATATTTGAAGACCTGTGGAATAAATCTGTTCCTGCTGAACAGAAGATAAAAGAAATAGAAGAAGGCATTATTCTGGGTAGAACTGAGGTTATTCAGAATCCAAAAGATATTCAACAACTATTCATCAACATGATAAAATCAGCTAAACATGAAGTATTACTAGTACTTCCTACGATCAATGCTTTTTATCGTAAAGAGCGAATAGGAATAATGCAGTTATTAAAGCAAGCAGCAGAAGGAGAACATAAAGTAAATACTAGAATTCTCGCTCCTACAAATGATGCTATAGAACAAAGATTACAAAACATAGCGTCTCTAAGTGAGCAAGGGGATAGCGAGAGAGAGGAGAGCGAACAAAAACATCAAATGAAGAATAAAAAGAAGAGCTTTGACATACGACGTATAGATGTACAATCAACAAGTGAAGATGATGGTATAGCACTGGCAGTGGCAGCAGAAAAAAGTGCAGTTACAACAGTTACTATAGTAATAGTAGACAGAAGAGAATCTCTAGTAATAGAAAAAGTAGATGATTCAAAGCAAGATTTTATAGATGCAGTAGGAATAGCAACTTATTCAAATAGTAAACCAACTGTGTTATCCTATGTTTCAATATTTGAAAACCTTTGGAGACAGTCTGAATTATACCAAGAACTAAAGGAATCAAATAAACAGCTTGAATTAGCTTACGAACAATTAAAAAAGCATGATAAAATCCAAAAAGAGTTTATCAATATAGCTGCTCATGAGCTTAGAACGCCAATACAACCTATACTTGGCCTCACTCAGGTCATTTATTCTAAGATAGATGAGGATAGATCCCCACACGAAAGACAAAAACAAAAAGAGATGTTAGAAGTGGTAACTAGAAATGCAAATAGATTACAACACTTGACTGAGGATATACTTGATGTTACAAGGATTGAAAGTCAGAATCTTAATCTAAAGCTAGAACAACTTGATTTAGATGAAATAATATCAAATGCTATAGGCGATGCTAAAAGAAGTCACCCCCTCAAAAATGTCAGGTTGTCATATCACCATGATAAAGATAATACTGTATTTGTACAAGCAGATAAGGGAAGGTTAAATCAAGTTCTATTCAATTTGATAAATAATGCTATTAAATTTACTAAAGAAGGGTTTATTATACTGACTTCAAAGAAACAAGAAAAAGAAAACAAGGTTATGGTAAGTGTAAAAGACAGTGGCATAAGCATACATCCTGAGGTAATGCCAAGATTGTTTCAAAAGTTTGCAACAAAATCTTATCAAGGAACAGGACTTGGCCTGTATATTTCAAAAAGTATTGTAGAATCTCATGGTGGCGAAATCTGGGCTGAGAATAATTCTGATGGTAAAGGAGCTACTTTTTACTTTACTTTGCCATTTATTAAAGAGAAAAAAATGGAATGAAATATTTTGGGATATAGCAATAATAATAACAATAAAAAGAAAAGGATCCTGATAGTGGATGATGAAACAGATGTTAATTATACGTTTGAAACTGTGTTAGAAGAGAATGGCTACGCGGTAGATTCATTTGACAATCCCATCTTAGCATTAAATGATTTTAAGGCTGGTTTGTATGACCTTGCACTCCTTGACATAAAAATGCCAGAAATGGATGGTTTTAAACTATACGAGGAAATGAGAAAGATTGATAATGAATTTAAGGTAT
>DATDNG010000090.1:0-6959 GCA_036518375.1 Nitrososphaeraceae archaeon
AATGATTTTTTAAGAGAACAATATTCAGCCATAATTATCCCCAAGTAATACGTTTCTACTTTAATTCTATGACATTACATGTAACGGTTTTACTATTTTCGGACGTCAGGAATTTTCTTCTACCTATAATATGCCGATAACTCTTCAATAGAATCTCTTAGTGCATCATCTGTATATTCTCCAGCCCTTAGGTCAAGAGCAGTAATCATGCCGATGGGTTTGCTATCTTTATTATTATTGTCTACAACGACCAAATGTCTTACGTCGTGTTGTAACATCATATCAACTGCTTTTGATGCAGACGCTGTTGAGTCAATTGTAATAATAGGAGATGACATAATCTCTCTGAGAGTGACCGCGCTAGTACGTGTATCATTAATGCATGCCTTCCTAACTATATCGCGTTCTGTAACTATACCTTGAGGTTTATTTTGATTATCAACAACTACCAACGAGCTAACATCCTTTTCTTTCATTTTCTTTGCTGCTTTCTGAACAGAAACGACTTCTTGAATAGTCTCTAGGTTTTTGCTCATCATTTCACCGATACTTATAGCCATCAGAACATGCAATTTAATTTGAGCTTTTAAAGGTAACTACAAATAACAATATGTCAGTCGAGCACGCCACGTTTAAAGCTCCAAATCAAAATAAACTTTGAATGATTAATCTTTATGACTTCTGAAAATCAGCTAGCAGTCATTACGGATGTGCCTTGTTCACGGAAGGTATATGGTTTCCTCAACAAACCTGAAATTTTTAGCTATCTATCCTACTTTTCGGATAGGCAATGTTTTTATCATGACTGCTAAAATGAGCAAATGGTGTTGATTCATCCGAAGCAGGCTCTTGTTTACCGCCTAAAATATCAAATACACTAATACCTTCCACAATGACGAGGTAATCTGCTATCGTTCTTCTATGACAACGCCATTCTTCATTACTACTATTTTAGAACACTTCATCGTTGACAAGACAACGAAAGCAATCAACGTTAATATTTATAAAAGGCGTTATCATTTAAAATATGGCATAATGATATATGACAATATATCATACAACATTTTCTGGTGGAAATGCAGCTTTAATTATAAAACTTTTCTTATCTAAAAAGATTGACATTCAATAAAATAAACCATGCTACCCGGTTTCGTCAATGAGTACAGCTGTAAAAACAATCACACATCAATGCTATCATCAATGCGTGATGTGCGGAATTTTGTATGAATGCGAGAAAAGACAGTGTGCGAATACCTTCAGATGTGGTAAATGTTCAATCTGTAATTCAGTAGATTTACCATCAACGTTATTGAAAATATATCTACACGCCTTAACTCGTTGACTCAAACCATAAGGAAATTTATGGTCATCCGCCTTTGGAGCTAGATAAATAGATCACAGCGAAATTTGACAATAGTTTGGGATCATCTGCAAGAATGCGGCAAAATTGTCTTTTGAGAGAATAGCAAAGCGGACAAAAGACTTTGACATTCCAGTATCGAAAGAATGTTATGGTAATCAGCAGAAGGCACCTTGATTTTCGTGAAGATAAGTACAACACTTTAGGAAAGCTCAAGCTCTAAAATTCCTATTTTAGTATTCATGGGAGATGACGATATCTATTTCCGTGTGGAAGACTGGTACCCCTTGGTAGATAAGCTAGCGTCAACTCAACTAATTATTATGTCACAAGCAAATCATGGACCTCAACACAAATATCCTGATCTTGCAGCAAAGTATATCTCTTGTTGAAAGTTCGAAGAGATCTTTGGAGCAATATTTGTGAGTTAACTAGCCGTCAATCTTAACAAGATCAGGATTATAAAATCCGATATTAATCAAATGGCTCAATCCTACCGATAACACATCAAAAAGACAACCCACAAACCTAACATTAAATCACATAAAAATAGATTGCCATGATACATCGTATGTGGAGAAATTATACACAGTACGATTCCTTTTTGCAGTTCCCATGCTATCACCAGATTATTAAAGAACAGTTTAACGAAGATATGCAACAATTGCTACATATCTTTGATGAAGATATGTAGCTATAGTTTTGATGATGATGACGTGGTTGTTGTGACTGTGGTTATTCTTGTCCTTTTTCTCCTCTTGTTCCATCATAATACTATGCCATTATAAGAGTATCTGTCAGTATTTTAAGCATGTATAAAGATCTTAAAATGACAATTCAAACTTGATTATTTTGAAATATCTGGAGTAGCAAGCTTCTTGACGAAATCATGCTTGGAACCCTCCCAAGTGACAAATGCCAAAGTATGTCCAAAACATAACGCAGCTTTAACTTGATGATCGCTCCAACTTAGTATACATCCACATGGTAGATTTGCTGTTGTAGTCATCTTTACTGCTAGGTACATAATTTTCCTATTTGAATGATATGGTTGAAGACGAAACTCAAATTATTATTAATACATGAAGTCACTTAGCTTATACCTTTTACTACAAAATTGTAGTATAGACTTCAACTAGGATTCCCAAGGGGGATCCTTAGCAGATACCCAAGGACGTTTAAAGAGAAGTTGAAAAGGTCATAATGTTATTGTTGTTGATGTAGGCTATTTGCAATGCATTTGACAATTGTCTTTGGTTTGATGATTTATCAAAATACAGTTATTCCATGCCTGTATATGGTAAAACATTTGAATTCAATACGGTATCCAGACCGATTTTTCACCTGGATCAAGCATGCGACGGCATGTATCACACAAGTATAAATCAGTTTTTTCGCTGGTTTTTATAACGCCTGTAGCAATATGTCCACATAAAAACTCGCATTTATAGATTCTATTTTTCTCTCCTCCCTCATTTTGCTGGTTAGTCATATTGGGTCGTTTCCCACAACATATGCTCCCCGTTGTCTGCTGAACCCTGATAACTAACCCTAGACCATGCAAGCATTTTCATAGATAATTTCACTGTTAATCCATATCACTTTTAAAATGGCAAATTCTTATAAGATTTTGATTCTGAATCAAAATATAGATGCTCCAGTTCCTTTTCTACAAGTGTTAGATGGTCTCTAATCTCTTCGTTAGATAGTTCTAATTCAGTTGTTCTTCTCTGAACTTCTTGTCGTAGAAGAGTATTCCATTTTATAAGAAATACACTCAAAACTACAATTGCAACTGTAACGCCTGCAAGCAACGAAAATGTCTCTATTCTTTGTGAAAAAAGAACTTGATCTATATGCGAGTATATTGTATCAGTAGGTGTTATTACAAAAACAAAATAAGATGGTTTTCCAGACAGAAATACAGGATAACCTGTATTCAATCTTTCACCGCTTCCAAAGTCATATACAGCATATCCTGCCCTACCTGAGAATACCTGGTAGTATAAATTATTCTGTATTTGATTATGATGAAAGAATTCTTGAACGTCATGTGCAAAAAAGTTCCTTCCTAAAAATTGTGTCCTTGGAGTAGATATGTAGTCTTTGTTTTTATCATAAGCCACCAAGAATCGTGACTGTATATTGTAAACATTTTCATAATTGGAGAAGAATTGTACAATGGGAACAACTGCTACTACCAATCCGAAATATCTCCCTGTCTGTGTATTTATTATAGGATAGCTTATCCCAATTCTAGTTTTACGATCTAATCCTATATATCCATTAGAAAATACTGGCGCTAGGCTTTTTCGTGCTTGAGTTACATATTCTCTATGCGAGACATTGGTGCCCACAAACGTTTTTGCACCTCTTGCAGCAATGTCTATAGTTATTATATTGTTTTTATTTACAACAAAAAGATGATCTACTACCTTATCTATATTTAAAAAGTTGTCTTGCATTAACCCTTTAGCCTTATTACTAGTTAAATCCCCTTGCTGCAAATATATTGAATTTGATAAACCATCAAGTCTGGCTGTTACTAGACTTAGGTCTGACGCAATATGCTGAGAAAGATCTCTTGTTGCGATAATCTGACGATCCCTTTGTTGAACAAATAAACTATTTTTGACGCTACTTTCTGTAATGTCTTGAAAGTAAAAAAATAAGCCATAAGAAATTGATATGATCAGGATAATACTAATTATAGCAATTATCTTAACTCTGCCATAGAGTATGCTTTTAATCTTAAACACTCTACTTGCAATACATTGTAGAAGTGTCATTACTCGCTCTTGCAGTTCTCCTCCTCTGTGGTGACAAAGTCCATTCTTTAATTCTGAAATTATTCTTGTTTTCAATAGTATAGAACTGAAGACTAAGTTGGAATTATTATATTGGACGTCCACATGAGTAGTACTATGTACTACATTGTAAGTTTAGGAGTGGCATTGCTCCTTAGCTCTTGATGGTTGCATAGTGAATTTAGTAGTTAGACTACTACTAATAATCCTGCCTTTATTGCTGTTCCAATAGATCTAGAATAAATTTATTGACATTGATGTGGTAATCCTGTATCTTTGTCTATGGTATCCACTTGCCGCTTTGACTTTTGTTATTTGCATCAAAATTGATCAGCAATAAGAAAGGTTATAATTTAGCAACAAAAAATTAAAGACAGCACTATGGAAGAGATAACCAAGTTTCCTCCTGGCCCTACATACAAAATGCCAGGTAAATTGCTCCGACAATTCATTCATGATCCTATCAATACATTGTCAAATATAGCTCGGGAATATGGTGATATGTCTTACTTCAAGTTAGGGCGCGAACACATCTATTTAATTAACAATCCTGATTATATAGAAAAACTCCTCATTTATGATCATAGCAATTTCAAAAAGGGCAAGAGATTACAAACCGCAAAAGCTGTTTTAGGAGAAGGATTAGTCACAAGCGAAGGTGACTTACATAAGCGTCAACGGCGATTAATACAGCCAATATTTCATCCCGAACAAATTATGTCATATAGCAATACTATGACTGACTATGCTACTCGTATGCGTGATAGATGGAAGAATGGAGACATTGTGGATATCTCAGAAGAAATGATGCGACTAACACTTGGTATAATATGTAAATCAGTGCTCAATTATGATATAGAATCAGAGGTTCGAGAGGTTGGCAAGGCATTAACTACTGTCAGAAAATATTCTAAACGACTCCAGAGTCCAATAGGTCATGTACTTGACAAGATTCCTGTTCTGCCTGCTGTAAGGGGAGATCGGGAAGCCAAAAAAGAATTAGACTCACTAATGTATCGATTGATAGAAGATAGGAGAAGAAGACAAGAACAGGGCTCTAATAATGATAATAATGGCAAGAGTAATCATGCCGATTTGCTCTCCAGATTAATTGAGGTGCAGGATTCGGATAGTCATAATAGCAATCAAGAAAAAATGTCTGATAAACAAGTAAGAGATGAGGTTATAACCATCTTCATCGCTGGTCATGAAACTACAGCAAACGCACTAACTTGGACATTTTATCTGCTTTCTCAAAATCAAGATATTGAGGCAAAATTGCATGATGAAATAGATTCTGTTCTTGGAGATAGCAGTAGTGGAAATAAAGTTGTAAATAGAATTCCTACTGCAGATGATGTTCCAAAGTTGCAATATACTGAAAAAGTACTCAGAGAGTCAATGAGACTTTATCCTCCTGTCTGGACAATAGGTCGTCGTGTTGAAAATGACTATTCTGTTGGTGAATACACCATACCTGCTGGCTCCTCAATTATAATGAGTCAGTATCTTATGCATCACAATCCTAGGTATTATGACGAACCAGAACGATTCAATCCAGATAGGTGGACAGAAGAATTTAAAAGTCATTTGCCAAGATTTAGCTACTTTCCATTTGGAGGAGGGGTAAGAGGCTGCATTGGAGAGCCGTTTGCATGGATAGAAGGTATACTCATCATTACCACCATTGCTCAGAAATGGACCATGCGTATGTTACCAAGCCAACGAATCAAATTGGATCCAGCAATTTCATTACGATCAAGATATGGCATGAAAATGAAGCTAATACAAAGAACAAAACAATAATTGGCAGGCTTTGATGGTGTAGTATCATAGAACTCTTTTTCCTTCTCATAAATTGTCATTTTCGATTGGTTCTAACGATATAGAGTTGTCATATATATATGAGAAAGGAAATAAACTCTATAACAATTCGGTTGTAAAAGTAAAGCAACATTACATTACTGTATCATGTGGTAATGACTATGATGAAATATCATATGTATAAACACGGCTTTCATGAATCGTAAATATGTCCATTTCCGAATGTTATATTTTAGATAAGGTTGTTCTATCATGAGATCAGACGTCTATAAGAACCCGCCATCATATATAATAGAGACACATGGATGCAGAATTACTGGACCAAATAAAAATAAAGAATGGAAAAACCATCCAACTTGTAAACGGAGATATTACAGAAAGAAATGTTGATGCGATAGTAAATGCTGCAAATTCTTATTTAAAGCATGGTGGAGGAGTTGCAGCTGCTATTGTGAGAAAAGGAGGTAATTTAATACAGCAAGAGAGTGATAAAATAGGTTTTGTTCCCATTGGTTCGGCAGTAGTCACTTCGGCAGGAAAATTGCCTTCGAAGGCAGTAATACATACTGTTGGTCCAAAAATGGGAGAAGAAGATGAAGATAACAAGTTAAGAAAAGCAGTTCAGAGTAGTCTAATTCTTGCATCAGAAAGAGGGTTCAAAAGTGTGTCAATGCCTGCAATAAGCTCTGGAATCTATGGCTTTCCTAAAGATAGATGTGCAACCATATTGGTAGAGGAATCAATGGATTTTCTTAAGAAGAATGATAATACCTCGATTGAAACTGTAGAGTTTTGTATTATTGATAATGAAACACTAGATTGCTTTAGAAGTGAATTTGATAATATCAAGCAAACAACAAATTCTTAATGAATGACTAAACGTTATAGTCATGCACGCGCCTAGGAATCAATGGCATAGATCGTATATTATATGACATTATTATAACATCTATGCCATTTGCAACGCT
>DATDNG010000091.1:0-7367 GCA_036518375.1 Nitrososphaeraceae archaeon
GAGGCTCAAGGCACATCTACCTGTACTTTTCAATCCAAGTTTAGTTTCTAATGTAATACATGCCGAAGAAAGCGAAAAGATCGCGTCTGAATCTGTTCTCGGTTTGTTATTGTTAATATTCTTTCTGAGTTTGCGAAAGAAACTCAACTCATAGAAGCCTCCATCTCCATGAGTTTTTGTATTCTTTTTTCCACTGGCGGATGGGTAGAGAAGAGATTTCCAATCGTACTACCGGATAAGGCTGGGATAATAAAAAATGCATTCAATCCTTCTACCTGACGTAAATCTTTGGTAGGTATTTGGCGCATATTACCACTAATCTTCATCAAAGCATTAGCAAGCTTTACAGGTTTTCCAGTCATTTGTGCAGAGCCTCTATCTGCTGCAAATTCCCTATAACGTGATATCGCCCGAATAATCAGAAAACTAACAACCCAAGTTAGCATTGCCACGACTATTACAATGATCATAGCCCCAGCGCCACTGTTATTACGATCTCTGTAGCCATAGCCATAGCCCATGCCGCTGTAGAATCCAAATTGCATAAGATACCATGCAACTGTCGAGAATAGACTTGCAAGTGTTAGAATGAGTACATCTCTATTTCTGATGTGTGTTAACTCGTGTGAAAGCACGCCCTCCAACTCTTCTGTATCTAATAGATCCATGAGACCTGTCGTCACAACGACTACTGAACTGCGTGGCCCCTTACCTGTTGCAAAGGCGTTGGGCATATTTGTATTGATTACAGCTATTTTTGGTTTAGGAAGGTTATTCCTCGCAATGACTCTTTCTATAATGTCGTGTAATTCTGGAAATTGTTCTCTCGTTACTTTCTTTGCTCCAGAACTCCAAAGCACTATCTTGTCAGAGAAATAC
The DNA here is from genome assembly GCA_036518375.1 of Nitrososphaeraceae archaeon. GTDB lineage: Archaea > Thermoproteota > Nitrososphaeria > Nitrososphaerales > Nitrososphaeraceae > Nitrososphaera_A. Next base: position 880 of record DATDNG010000091.1, read on the forward strand.
CATTGCGCTAAAATCATTATGCCGGCAATTACAGTTATGGAAACAAAATCAAGACCGACATATGCCAATGCGCTAAGAAACCCTATATACAGCAGCGCAAGGATGGAGAAGCTAAGTATTATTCGAGCAGTCAGGCCAGCATCCCTCCTCTGCCATGATGGCGTCTTTGGAATAGACAAATGTAATTATAATTATACTGAAACCACTTTTAATTATTTGCCTGAGTTATATACAAAATACTCTAGCCTGTCCATCGCTTGCTCAAGTACTTGTTCAGATGGAAGATAAACTATTCTAAAATGACCTGCCCCAAAGGCAGTACCAAATCCTGATCCATGTACTGTTAAAACTCCAGTCTTTTCGAGTAGATCAACAACAAATTGCAGATCATCTTTCCATCGGGAATCAAGATTGATTTCTGGAAATACATAAAAGGCACCTTTAGGGATTTTACATGAAATTCCTTCTATTGCATTTAGACGCTTTACTACATAGTCTCTCCGCCTACGTAATTTTTCTACCATCTCTTTGATATGATCTTGTGGTCCGCGCAACGCTTGTACTGCTGCTATTTGAACAGGTAAATTAGCAGATATGCGTACTCGAGCAAGTTTTGGTACATTTTTTCGTATACCATCCAGTTTTCTTGAATTACTATTTGTACAAATATAACCGCATCGCCAGCCAGTCATCAAATATCCTTTAGAAAAACCATTAAGGAGAATCAAAGGAGCGTCTTTTGCCACTTTACCAATACCTGTAAATTGATCATCGAAAACGATTTTATCATATATTTCATCGCATATTATATACAACTCATGTTCGGCAGCAACTTCTATTAGTTGTTGCAGACTTCTACGATCAAAAACTTCGCCGGTTGGATTGTTTGGGCTAATTATACATATTGCATTTGATCTGGAAGTAATTTTAGATTCTAGGTCTTCTAGGTCAGGTCCACCATCATCATTTAGTTTGAATTCTATAGGCTTCCCTCCATAAAATTTAACATATGATGCATAAGGTGGATAATATGGCCCGGGCATAAGAACCTCAGTATTAGGATCAACAACTGAAGCCATGATCATATCAAGACCCTCTGACACCCCATTAGTTACTAAGACATCCTCTTCTGTTACTGAGAGCCCTTTTTGTGATTCTTTTTCTACAATAGCTTTCCTTAGTTCAAGGAGTCCTTCTGATTCTGTATAATAGTTTTGGTTGTTCTTGACAGCGTCAATTAATGCTTGTTTGATGTGTTCAGGTGTTACAAAATCATATTTCACTGGATCTCCAATGTTGAGATACGTTATCTGTTTTCCAGTGCTTTCATACGCTCTTGCATAAGAAATGATATCACGAATTGCATATTCTACGCCGCAGGTTCTCTCAGAGACTTTCATTTATTATCTACAGGAAATATTACCTAGATAAATTGTTATATGTATCTGCTATTGTACGATTACTAAATGATTCTCAAATACCAAGTCAATTCTGCTCTCATATATTTCCACTATTGGCAAGAGCTTATTGGTCGTTCAATTGATATATATACATATCAACCCATAAAGAAAATTTGCATGGGCCCGTAGCGTAGTTAGGATATCGCGGTGGTCTTCGGAACCGCAGATCGAGGGATCGAAGCCCTCCGGGCTCGGTTTTTCAAAGATATTAGACTCATTTATTGTGCAAAACGTCTTGTAATAAGTATTAGACTATTTGTTTGATTCTTATGTTCAATACACCGTTTTCACGGTACAGATCTGCAATAGCTTTGAACTGAGATCCACTCTTAAGAAGATCTCTTGGTCCTTCATAGTCATAATTATTCAACCGGGCGTGCCACTTGTCATTTATTAATGCTAGCGCTTTGCCTCGGACTATCTTTTCAATATATACATCATATACTTTACCCTCAGGCTCTTTCAAGCTATCAACGATTATGATGGTACGATCATTCAGCCATTCTATTCTCTTTAGCTTTTCAAGTTTCTTTAGTGCTTCAAGTAGCACTGGATATTCGAAAGCAAGGTTGTCCTGAAGTGATTGAACGTCAATCCCATGCATTCCAGCTTTTGCGAGTTGACTGTGAATTTGTCTAGCAGCCCTGTACACTTGCCTCCTAAATGCGCCAGTTACTAAATCCGCCTCAATTGAGAATTCGCTTTGTTTCTTGCTATCACGTAACTTATTTAATCGGTTTTCAACATCAGTCTCTGATAATTTACCTTTTTTCAGCTCAGATTGAATTGCTTTGTATAAATGCTCATCTAATTTGTCTTGTCTCTTCTCAATAACAGATAATTCTTCGGATGTCATAGGATTTAATTGAAATGGCATTCTGTTAATTGACCTCAAAGTAGTATTGATCATATTCAAGTGCCTTTTCATCTTCTCTATCCGTTTTTGACTAGCATAATAGTAACGTGTGTCAATAGTATTATTGGCAGCGAGTATAGTAACTGAGCCTGCAGTCTTTCTCCCTGTTCTACCTTTTCTTTGAATGTACCTTATTTCACTTGCTATAGGTTCATAGAATACTACGAGGCTTACTTCAGGTATATCAAGTCCCTCTTCTGCTATAGAAGTTGCCACAAGAACATCAAAATCACCATTCCTGAAAGATTCAAGTATAGTTGCTTGTTCCTCCTGCTTCATTCCCGGATCTCCTTCTCTTTTCGCTTGACCGACGAACCTAGAGGATTTAATACCATTTCTTGACAATACATCTGTTATATGTCTAGCAGTATCCCTATACTGCGTAAATACCAAAACCTTGGAGCTGCCGCCCTGGAGATCATTACTTGAATGGTGATGATGCCCCTTCACTAGTTCTACTAGGTGCTCGATCTTTGGATGTTCCTTTGCAATTTTTGCTACCAGTACTTTAATTTCCATGATTCTAGGATCCTTCAGAAGTGTTGCATGCACCTTTCCTTCATCTTTCTCCATTCTATCTAGAAATGCCCCCAATGAATAAGACCCCTGACTACCTATTAGCTCAAGACAATACATAAGAGTGAGAGCCGATGATTGGCTCCTGAGAGCAATATAAAGTGGTCCCCTTTGCTCTTCCATCGTAAGCTCTAGAGCATATCGAAGTGACTCGCCTGCCTCTATTAAATCCCTCTTGAAGATCCAGTCAATACTCCTTCTTCTGATAATACCTCTTTGAATAAGCCATCTTAATCTCTCATCAAGCATAGACCTAAGTAACGAGATGACATACAAATAGTCCTCGGGTAGATCGAACCATTCCCATTTGATATCTATTGGATTGACATATTGTCTTACATCAGGCTCATCTTCACTTCTATGTTCTATATGTTCAATAAATAAATTATCACACACTTCTTGCATCCTCTTTCTTTCAGCTCCAGGGCTCGCAGTCATGGCAAGTATCAAAGGGTTAGATGATTGGCTGATGTATTTTTTGGCTATTGAAGTATAAGCATAGTCTTTGACTGCCCTATGAGCTTCGTCAAAGACCAACAAACTGAAATCACCTAAATGCATTCTACCTTCCTCCAAATCGTTCTTTACAACTTCTGGTGTAGCAAATAAAAGCCGTATGTCTTTCTTGTTCCATACTGCCGAACGAGCATCCGGAGAAGTTTTGCCAGTAACCGCAGAGATCTGTTCCTCAAAAATTTTCAAAGCTGAAGAGAAAAATTTTATATGTTGTGATATTAAAGGCCTTGTAGGTGCCATTACCAAAACCCGTCTATCTCTGTAATTATAAAGCATATCTGCAGTAACAAGTAAAGATATCACTGTTTTCCCGAGAGCAGTTGGAAGGATCACCATAGTATTTCTATGGGAAGCCGAATCAGCTATATTCTTTTGATAAAGTCTTGACTCTATGGATCTATTCCGCACGAGTAAATGTTTTACATAGGGAGAAGGGGTTGCTTCAGATGGAGAATCGTTCACAACAGTATCTGCGTTTGTACAGCAAAACCATAAAATAAATCATATAACTAGTCTAATACCAAAACATCTCTTGCACTTGGCCAGGTTTAAAAATCAGTTTTCTAGATCTCAAAGACGTTTTCTTGATTATTTGCAGGTTGTGACTTTTTTACAGGGTTAACCTCATCTATGCTCTTTGCGAGATGGGATAGTTTTGGGTTTGAGAGTAGGCGACTCATCTCTTCTAGCTGTTCTTTAGATCTTATTAGCACGCCCCTCTTCTTTGATGCGAAGCCAAAGGAATCTACCGGGTTGATCTCTATTGCCAAGGTTGCAGATCGTCCCTTGAATGCAGGCAATTTAAGCAAGAACACTCCTGGCACATTAGTAGCTTTTCTTTGCCAATCCTTGCCTTCCTTTAAGTATTGAAACAATCTCTCGTCAGCTGTCATGATGGACTATGAACCTACTTCGTATCATATGACATATAAAAATATAGACAGTTTGATCATGGTTGGGTATGTTCACTGATTGGTTATCTAACCTAGTTGGTTCGTATCAAGTCGCGAATACTCTAGTTTTGGTTTTCCAGTAAGTTTTTTGCATAATGCATAGGTAAGCATGCTTACGCTACTATCCTTTTTCCTTTAACGATAAGTACAAATGTAAGATCATATTTACCCACCGGCTCTTCTCTTAATGGTATTTGTCCCAAGTCCATAACAGCTGAATACCAATCACCACCTTTTGGGTTCGTTGTATATAAAACAGTCGGAGACTCAAACCCGTAATTGTGTGTTAGATAATTGCTTTATTTTATAAGAGGAGGTAATCACTTAAGTTTTTTATATGATAAACATAGCAACATTCAGGCTAGTCAGCATATGCGCCATATGCAATGCTCACAAATCAAAGTATGGATGGTCTATCTAAAGTCTAAAATGAAAAGTGCATACATCATTTAAAAAGAAAAAGACACCGAAGGCGATAGTTTACGAGTGTTATAACAATAACCCCCTGTGTGTAATCTACAGTGTTATAACGTCTATAAGACTAATATTATCCCATTCTACACAACCCCTACTTTATCCCTACTTTATCCCTACTTTATTCCTACTTTATCCCTACTCCTAGCCCTACATGTCGTTGCGTTAAACCATTCGTTAAATAATGAACTACGATATAGCTCACAAACCGTTGTATCAGCCGTTGTAGGTTTGCCGTTGTCTCTTTAAGCCTTATATACTACGCTAGAGATAGAATAATTATAGGAAGATCATAGTAGAAGACTCATCTATCTCTAGTCAAAATCAGCAAGACGATACTAACAAAAAAAGATAATGATGAAAACGAAGACGTAGTATTAGCTATCCTCTAGATATTATTCATGACACTTTGGGAATTGGTCGTTTATATAAGGGGAAATGTAATGAACGATACATAAATGAGTTATGGAACAGGAAGTTATGGCAACACCGGCGGTGCCCCAAAACCAGTTGAAATAGATAAGGAATATGAAGTAGACGTCACAGAAATCAGTAGGCGAGGAGACGGCGTCGCTAGAATACAAGGATTTGTACTATTTGTCGAGAATGGAAAGGTCGGAGACAAAGTTAAAGTTAAGATCAATCACATAGGAGATAGATTCGCTAAAGCAACAGTTGTTTGATGATCATTGCATAGTTTATTTTTTAGATACTATCGAACAAAAATTCTAATATTGTTATTTAATCCATTAATTCTATATTATTGTTGTATCTACTGATATTGAACCTATCTGCAATATGTATCATATAAGCAGCAAGAATTCATAATATATCGTATGTTTGGTTATTTGAAATTGCTATAGAACATGGTAACGAGTCAGGCTGTCAATCAACTGAATAAAAAAATATGAAACTTAAATAGAATGCTATAATACACCTTTATTTTTAAAAATGTTCGTATTTGTACAAGCAAATTTCTCTAAAATAATTGCGATACACTCAATGGTTTTGTTTAAGGAATCAATTCTCATATACTCGTTTGGTGAGTGGGATCTGTTGGACAAATCAGTTCCCCCAATACAAACTGATGGTACGCCTAACAATTTGGCAAAGTAATACATTGGTCCCGTACCAGCAGATGATACATTGACAATTACATCACCGTAAACTTCTACTGCGGCCTCTTTAACAATATTTACAAATGAATTATTTACAGACGTTCTAGCTGCTGGTTCTCCATCTAGAAACTTTAGCTCTGTTTGATCATCTTCATTGTACCCAAGCCTATGCTCATCTAGATGCTTTCTGAGCCTTTCAAACTGTACCTCTGGAATCATATCTGGAACAAGCCTGAAATCTACTTTAGCAGTAGCGATAGCAGGAAGCATTGTTTTTGAACCTTTACCAACATTCCCTGATACCAGTCCGGAAATGTTACATGTTGGCATTCCGGCAAATGCTTTCTTAGCTTCAATACCTTTAGCGTTATTGAGAAAATTAGTTATACCATATTCTTTCTTTAATTCTTCTTCATCAAATGGCTCTTGGTCAATAAGAGAAAGTTCTTCATTAGTAAAATCCCTTGCTTCATTA
>DATDNG010000092.1:0-5520 GCA_036518375.1 Nitrososphaeraceae archaeon
ATTTTTTATACCAATTTTGGCTGTCTTTGATAGCTTAATTGCATATTCAACTAGCTTGGAGTCATGAGTTGCGACGGCAAATTTAGGAGTATTATCAACTCCGTTATTGTTTACGTAATTATGACTAAATAGCATATCTAATAATTTAATGTAATTTGTATTAATCTCCTCATGCCGTATAAATGCAATTTGTTCATTCTCGTGATATGCTCCCTTGACTAATCTCACTTTGGCACCTACTTCCATTAGATGTAGAAGGTCACTTGCACTACGCCTGAGTGCAGACTGGATGACTACTCCTATGTCGTGGTGATGAGCAAAGAGTTCTAGGTATAGCATTAATGTATCGTCTGTATATTTGGAGGACTCCATATCAATCCAGACAAATACGCCAAACTCTATTGCTCTATTGATAATAGCTTTCAAGTTTTTTCGACATAACTCATAGCTAATAGATAAACCAAGTTGCGAAGGCTTAACAGATATGCATCCATCAATTTGGTCTGCGTGCAATCGCTCTAATAGATTAGAATATTCTTTAGTTGTTCGATTTACACTTTCCTCTTCAGTATGATCTTCGCCAAGGTAATTCAGAATTGCTTTTTGTCCTTTCATATTGCAGCTTTTGGCAGCAATAAGAGCATCTTCGATATCCTGACCTGCAGCCCACTTTTTCACCAATCTCAAAAGTAGGCGTTCCATTAGTAAATAATTATTAGAATGTGAATGCCCAAGTTGATTATCTATATTCATTGAAGCATGTCTACAGCTATTATAAGCAGAAGTGAGCCATATACTTTATTAGTACAGTATCTATCAAACGCAAACATCTACAGACCTGCAATATTGGAACCGGGTAAACAATCTCGGTTCTTGTGATAATTTACTAAAGTAAACAACATGCTTGTATGCTCAGATCAGTATATTAACAAAATAAAGTTGGTTTTATCTGCATAACTTGTAGAATAAAAGATGGGAAGAGCTCTCTTCTTTTGTAAATCAATATAACAAGGACAAGTCGTCCTGCTACTACGACAGCATAATCCATATTCTAAGTGTACTCTAATACGCTATCAAGACAAATAGCTTTTTGTTCCTATTATGGCGAATTTGCTCTCTTATATACTTCTGCCAATTTCTCAATAGACTCTCCACTTGGTAACGGTGCACCTCTGTCCATTTTATAGTTCATTAATTCATTAACATCCATACTCAAAATGACATTTCTACCTACTTCTTTTATTTTTGATTTGGAGACATCAAATCTGTAACCAAAGCTACCAAATATCACTATCTTATCTGCTGTTTCTTTCATTATATGCCCTACATGGTCTTCATTTAGAACCCTAACTCCTTTATTGAATAATCCTTTTGGATATTTTCTTTCATAAGTGGCTAAATCCAGATTTTCACCTTGAGTCCAGTGCTCTGTTGGTATAGTTGTAGGCAATGGATCATCATGTTTTACCTTGTATTTCTTCGCTATTTCATCTAGTCTTAACCCAATGAGTACATTTCTGCTTGTCATCTGAATTTTTGATTTTGGGATGTCGTATCTATCATTTCTCTCCCCAAATACAACTATCTTATCTTCAGTTTCTCTTATTACATGTCCTATATATGGTGAATCTAATGCCATTACTCCTCTGTTAAAAAATTTGCCTGTTGTCATTGATAGTATTAAGTAACAATCCTACATTTGATATTATATCAGTACGATATTGAATAAATCATAAATACCTAGAAATAATAATACATAGCTTTGACAAATTATAAGTCATTTTTAGTTAACTAAATATCAATAATAAACGATAAAATCTGAAATGTTAGTAAAAAAGATAAATTGTCGTGATGCCACAAGGTCATCGTCGTCATCATTATATTATAATACTATATTGAAACTTATTGAAGGTTGCAGAGAAGAACCAGATAAAGATAACAGAGATAAGATGCTAAATCAAATAAATTCAATGCTATTAAGGTCAGATCAATTAAGTATACCATCTCAATTTACAAGTGAATATGTTAACATAGCCTTACACAAGATAGAAGGATCGTTATTACTGCTAAATGGAAGCAAATAGAAATAGTATGTGTTGGTTGATACATTCTATACTATTGTAATAAATCATAATCGCTTTTAATTCATCAAAAATATGATACAAGCTAAAACGGCATATTCTAGGAGAGTAATTTTGTTTTGGTGACAGAAGTAGGAGTACATGGAGTAGATGTACAGAAAAAATAGAAAGATCCTTCAGATATCGCTGACTGAATCCTACTAGCATTTTATAATGCTATAATATGCGATATCCTTTCATAGAACTTAGCGTGGGCAATTTGACTATTGACAATAAACCTTGTATATTTATCATAAACAAATTATTCACTATGTGATCAGCGTATCAATCATAACATACCCATATCTGAAAAGATAATGGTCAGATATCTTGGATGCCCCGAAAAATGGAGATGCAGTTATTTCAGAAATATTTCCTAGTTATTATTCAACTTGGGTTGAAAAGTTACGGTGTCTTGCATTATAATCGCTTCTTATCTGCAAGAAAGTTATTTGCAATATCTCTTTTTTGCTTGGAATAAACAGGATTGCAGATCAAAACAAAGTTTATCGACAGTTTGAAGAAGACATTATCAATTTGCGACATACTAACTAGATGAGTCACCAAGGACAAGCCAGTAAATCTATCACAGAGAAGAACAGAAATAAGAGAACCAAGATATAGTCTCCAGTGTTTGATCAAAAGTGCCCGAAAAGACAGTTACTAGATCCTTTAGAATTAATGAAAGCGCTTTCTTAGCTCTTGAGGAGGAGGCCAAGAAACGCAACATAAGCCTCAACACTCTTGTGAATCAACTTTTTATGTCCTATGCCAACTTCGATAGATTCTTCCAAAGGCTTGGCATGCTAAAAATGTCTAAAGTAGCGTTCAGGAAGATTTTGAATGCTGCCCCGGCTAACGAAATCGTTGAAGCGGCAAAAGAGATAGCTCAAAATAGCTCAAGAACAATCATTCTTGCAAGATACGGAACACTGTCACTCACGGGCCTTCTAGAGTATCTTAACAATTATGCAGATTACTCCAGTTTTGTTGAGCGTAGTGAAGTTGTTTCACCGGGTGGAAAACGAGTAATCACGTTAATCCATAGCTATGGGGAAAAGGGCTCAATTTTTGTAGAAGCTTACTCGAAAGCTCTCTTTGAACTGATCGATATGGAACCGAAATTAAGTTCAACGGAAAACTCTGTCACAATAGAAGTATGACTAACGTTACTTGTGCGTTCGGCAGCATAGAGCTTCCCTAACTCTGATGAACTGTGGCTGCCACTAGTCCAGCTTGACGATGTTTTTCATGTTTGAGTAAAGCTGTAAAGATGATTCCTACTGCTGTAAGTAGAGCGGCTCCCAAGAACGCGTAACCAAATCCAGTTACCATTGATATCTTCTTTTTCATTTCATAAACAAGAAATTCGGGGCAGCACCACAAATGCCATTTAGATTATATATCTTTCCTCCTTTTGCTGCTTACTTCAAAATTATATGTCTCTCCATGCATTAGATAGTGTATTCGATCTTCAAGTCCTGCCTCTCTAATTTGTATCTGAAAATCCTCGAGGTTCGATTTAAAAACGTCATAGTCATTATAATGAATAGGAATAGCCTTCTTTCGATTAATTATCTTAATAAACGTTTCAACACCTTCTTTTCCATCCATTGTAAGCATAATTCCCATCACAGAGGGTTCGAAGAAATGATACTTGGCCATTCCCTATTAAACTAGCAGCAGAAGTATGCTATTATAGAGCATTCTTCGATCATCTACCTTTGCCAGCATCATAAGACAAATGTAAAACAACTTCTAATATCTCATAAAGTTATCGAGTGACTCTGCCGATGCGTTGCGTATAGCAACAGTAATTTTTTTAACGTTATCATCATCTTTGCTGCTTCCTTGTTGTTGACCATCTACTGTTAAGAGTAGCAGAAGCATCGAGACTCAGTTATATATGAGTTGTCGTTGACAGCGTACTAGTTTCTCTGTATTAACTATAGTCAATATTACTATATAGTTGTCTGCCAGAGTGCAATCACCATAGATACAGGCAAAATACTAGCGGAATCTCGGGTTCCTCTGAGGATATCGGGGTAGTTCCGAGCGGACACGATTGGGAATCTTGGTTGGGCAACATTATTGATGCCACTATGTCTCCGACACCTGGTACACTTAGTGACGTGGGTAACCCGAGCTCAAGACATGCTTGCATCAGAGATGTTTGAGCAGGGAGGTTCGCGATGGTTACGATAAAACAATTGCCATTATTACTTGTTGTTGTATCTTCTGCTAATACTGATTGATTGTCAATGATCACCAGACCTTCTATAGCGATTAGCGTTGTTATTATCGTTATTACAAATCGTGAGCTTTTTACTGAGGTTGTTATCATGACATTGCAATCCAATGTGACTTTTCCTTTAGAGTAAAGTGTTTGGGAGTATATTTGCAATCGGAGGCATCATAACTAAATAATCTTAGTGAAAAGTTGTTTTTCTTATTTGATAGATATATAGATAGATATCTGCATGAAAGACAAGTGAATTAGAGCACCCAAAAGCAGCAGGGGTTTAGCAAGCTGTGGATACACAAAAACTAATTGAAGTAACAGTGAGTATAGAAGTTGCAAAATTTAATTTAAACTCATATAATAATCATTAGTAAATAAATGATAAACAATTATTGCCTAATAATGATAAATAAATGATAAATACTTATTTACAAGTAAAATACTCGATAATAGCTTTGAAACGTCGGGAAGTGAGTTTAATGATGTACGGAATCACCTTTGTATTACTCCTTTTTACTACAACAATATTTACTGGATTAACTTTAGTATATGCTAATAGCATTGCTAATACCTCTACTCCTCTAACTGATAAGGAAGAATTTGATGTTGTCGTTAATGGTATATCCCACAAAAGTATTCTTGTCTCTGTATCAATCGATGGCAAGAACCAAAAATTTATCATACATGGTAATCCACGTTATGTCTCTGCTCCTACGGTGCAGACGATTACGTTTAAATTCGCTAGAAACTTTGGCGCTACTCCTCCATCTCCACTTCCAATTAAACTCGGAGATATATGGGTTGCATGCGTAGCGCTGGCAAGTAACCAAATTCAATCCAGCTGTTCAGCACTACCCGTGACATCGTTGACGCAGCCACAAAAGCAATTACTTGACGCGAGATATATACCTGGCCAAGAAAGGGTACCAAGGCCCGTAGGGGTCACACCCTTTGGCTAGGGTGTGTTGATTTTATAGATGTATAAAATCAAAAGAACTGTCTAAAGCTCAGACTCGTTATATTATCACGGGTGTCATCCCTTCTGATTTGTCATTCTCACTCACTGAAATAACTTGTGCATCTTTCATCAATTCAGAAATTATATTTTTATCTATTGAATCAAGGGAAGGAAAGACAGGATTGCTAGCCAAAATTAGA
>DATDNG010000093.1:0-2053 GCA_036518375.1 Nitrososphaeraceae archaeon
GTAAGAATCTTTATGTTATATACTGGATGCAATTCTGCAATTCCTCCTGGCATTTCTCGCATATCAACTTGATATCTACCAGTAACCATCACACGGTCTCCTTCCTTTGGTAAAACAGGTTTAAAATCAGGTCCATTATATCCATTACATGCTCCTACATTTTCTGAACTGTTGCTTGTAACAGGGCCCTGGCACACAGTCTCAGCATGTATTGCAGGACCTCCAGGATATCTATTAGCAAATACTATGGAATAGCTTCCAGGCCCTAACATGTTTTTATATGGAGGATCCAGAATTACATTGAAATTAGCATCACCATCTTCATTAAAGTAATTTGTCCATACGACTTTCCCCGTTATGGTAACACACTGTTTTATTACAGTAAACGTACCTTCTTTTCGTGGAAGGATAAATCGATTTAGCTCTGGTAGGCATGGAGTATGCAGTTTTGCTTGGGTTTTAGATGCATTAACAGAAGTTATTGCTAGACGATGAGCTATATTCAGTGCATAAGCAGAGTTATTAGAAGTATCTAGCGCTATTGGTTCTGTTCCTACAGGTGGTTGTTCTGCAAACTGTAGACTTTGAGGTCCAGATTCTGCTTCTGCTGCTGCTTCTTTTCCTTTCTTTGCTTGAGCAGGAATGATGATGGTACTGCCATTGTTACCAGACAGAATGATTGAAAATAATAACGATGACATTAACAAAAAGATAATTAAAAAGACTTTAGTAGCAGTATCATTATTTCTATCAGACATAATAATAACATCGATACCATAATAGACGGCTATATTTTACTTTGGATTAACGAAGTTAAACAAGATGGCATACATAAAATGCATTAATCATATATAATACAAACACTAGCTAGCTACTGACAATTATTTGGTCGTCAAGATTGCTGCTAATCATGGTGACAAGGGTATAGGTGTAAAGAGTCTCTTCATAGGAAGAGAGAAGGAAATAAATGAAATCATCGAGGACAATCTTGATATTTACAGCAGCGCAGGAATGAATTAAAAAAACATAGTTGTTGCCATTATTATCGCTTATTAGCTGCCCCTACAATGCGCATACCTGAAAATTATACCCTGCGGGTACTGCATTATCTGGGATAGTAAATGTGGTTGGGGGAGATGGCCCATTACGTACACTTTGATAATCACTATGGCCAAACTGCCCCTTTATTTTAACACCTATTGAACTTTCTCCTTCACGTTATTGATATTGACCGTTAGAGTCCAATCAGAGGAAGAGGGGCCAGGATTATTATTTGGTAGTGGTTGTGGTACGGTATTGCCGCTGCCATTGACATTATTGCCGCCAGCCCCTGAACAATCTGCTTTATCCTGAAGATATCCAAGCTATGTGATAAATGCTAGGATGTTAGTTCTGACCTCAAGCATATGATATCCATTCTGGATATTCCTTATTACTATGGACATATTGTATTTGTGTTTGATAACAGTCTTTGTGCAGCAAGCGCAAGTCCGGGCTGAAGATTTTTTTGATTCACGTCCTACTTTGAATTTGACGTGTCTTATTAAACCTTTACAAACTATATAGTAGGTGAATTACCCTTACCACTTTCCTGTATGAGAACGTTAGAAGACTCGGAACCAGGACTTCTATAAGTCTCATCTTGTTGATTCAAAATGTTATCTTGGCTTTTGAACTCAGAGTGTCTGTGGCTTGAAGCGTATGTGTTTTGAGCCAATGGGACCATACTTGCTCCCAGGATTAGCATTGACGTTATCGCTACTACTATAAGCACGTTGTTACTTTAGGTTAATTTTGAGCTAAAGTTATAGCTAATGTTATTACAATCATCTACAACCTGATTGTTATCATTCAATGTGAGATGTCATTATTTTGGGAAAATAAATATAGCACTTGCTAACAAACAACTTATACTCAAATTAGACTTTTGGTATGTAGACGCAGCCGTTCGATTTTAAAACACCAACTGATGATAAATATAGTATTAGCAGTTAACAATATCATAACTTGGTTACTCAATGATAGTTTCTTTATCTTAGATTTATTGGTGATA
>DATDNG010000094.1:0-2737 GCA_036518375.1 Nitrososphaeraceae archaeon
ATGATGATAAGCCAGTAACACTGATAGTTGACGCATCAGGTCTAACGGTATCAAAGAAAGGAGACTACATCGAGGAAAAATGGATGTGTGAAAAGATGGAATTTGTCAAATTACACATTGCTGTAGATGAAAAGTCCAAAAGTTGGCATCATTCAGAATAACAAAAGGCAATGTAATGATACAAAAAAGTTTGGTCCTATGGTAAAGGAATCAGCTAAGAGATATGATATAGATAAGGTGTATGGAGACAAATCTTATGATAACAGAAAGAACTTCAATATACTATTACTTGAGACTTTCCAATAATGTATCTACAGGTAATGTGTTGAGCACATCTGATTTCTCTGCCCAGCCACGTCTGGCTTGTGCTATACCAAATTTTAAAAATGCAAAATGAACAGGATGGTGTGCATCTGAATCAATTACTAGCTTGACATTATTTTGAATTGCCGTTCTTACATATTCATCTTTTAGATCAAGGCGATCGTAATATGAATCGATTTCAAGCACCGTGTCTGTATCCTTTGCTGCCTCTACTAATTTGCCTATATTAACACAATACCCTTCTCTTTTATTTATCAGCCTGCCAGTAGGATGGAATATGATATCAACACTTGGATTCTGTGCTGCTTTTACCAGTCTCTCTGTTTGGACTTCTGTAGGTTGTGTAAAATTGGAATGTATTGCTGCGCCAACTAAATCAAGTTTATCTAGTATGTTATTTGATATGTCAAGCGAACCGTCCTTCATTATATTTACCTCGGCAGCAGATAAAACACGAAAGTTACCCTGAATTGATGCTTCTGAATCTTGTTCGTTACGAATATGTTGTTGTGTATACTCCTGCCCGTATCTTATTTTATCATTTATCTCTTCGATTCTGTTAGCTTGATCTAACAGCTGTTTTTCATCAAGTCCTTTAGTCAATTTCAAACTTTTTGTGTGATCGGTGAGGGCAATATATTCAAGTCCAAATTTATCCTTTGCAGTTAAAGCCATTTCCTCTATTGACACTGTTCCATCTGTACTGCTGCTATGGACTTGTAGATCACCCTTTAAGTTATCGTATTGTATCAATTTGGGAAGCCCATTGTTTCCTTTTTTTGCAAGTTCAATTTCTCCTGCATTTTCACGTATCTCTGGAGGAATCCAATCTAAATCTAGCACTTGATATACCTGTTCCTCAGTAGAACCTGCAATTCTGTTCTGATAATTGTCAAAAACTCCCCATTCATTTAAGTGAAGATGCTTTGCAAGCGCTATCTTTCGCATAGCTACTCCATGTTCTTTGCTGCCTGTAAAATATTGCAATGCTGAACCAAAACTTTCTTCAGGAACAACTAATAGATCTGCATCCATCCCGTTATTTAACCGTACGAATGTTTTACTTTGTCCTTTGCCAAGAATCTCTTCAACTTCTGGCATGGTTCCAAAATACTCCATTACTTTCCCAGGATCATCTGACGATACTACATAGTCAATATCGCCTATCGTTTCTTTCATTCTTCTGAAAGAACCTGCAGCGATCGCTTTTGTTACTCCATCAATATTTGACAAACGTGATTCTATTTGTTTTATCAGAGGATAAACTTCACCTAAAAGATACCGTCCTATTCCTTTCTTGGATAGTTGAATCTTTTTTAGAATTATTTCTTCCTTCCTTCGAGTAAAACCTGGAACATTTCTAAGTCTTCCTTCTAAGAGTGCATTTTGTAGTTCAGATAAATCTTTGATACCTAGGTTGTTATGAAGAACCTTGATCGTTTTGGGACTTATGCCTATGCCTTCTAAGTTATAAAATTCGTCAATATTTATGGAAGTTTTAGATTTTAATTTCTCAAAATAATGTATTTTACCTGTTATAATAAATTCTTCAATTTTTGAGGCAATTGCCTTTCCAACTGATGGTATCTGCAGTAATCCATCTAATCCGTCTTTCCTGTATATTTCATCGATATTAGAGGACAGGCTTGTGATAACATCTGATGCTCTTTTATATGATCTAGCTTTAAAGGTTGCATTAGGATGATCGTTTTCATACATTTCAACAAGAAATCCAATTTTATGAAGGATTTTTGCAATGTCAGAGTTCTTAATATCAATTTTAATACCCAATCGCTCATTCTGAAGATATTATCACCTATTTTTGTCTTTATTATCTTGTCCATAGTATCACGTGGGGTTGGATGAGAATCGTTGAGTGTTGTAGGTAGTGCTAACCTAGGGATGTTGTCCGAATTTGGTTATACTCCTTATCAACACCTTATTAGGTTTGATACAATTATTTGAGACCGGGGTATAATTTGGTTTTGCTATCTTCGCGCTATAACCACATGCTCTGAATTCAGAAAAGTTTGAGCTGCAGCTAGATAGAGATCGCAGTTGGCGCTGCAGAAATATTAGACATAGGCGATTTTGAGAGCGCCTATCATTCTTTGGCTAGGTCGATTTGCTTATGTGAAACGACTAGCTACTATAGCCATGTGTTAACTCCATATTGAAGTTCGCGCCGCTGCATGCTTAAAGCTTCAAGGAAAAAATCACTGATAACACTAGAAAAAGGTAGTCACAATCATCGGGATTGTGAATCTATTCTCCATGTTGCCATTATTATATTAATACCTCAGGTATTAAAGTAAAAAATAATATTCTAGTACTTAGATGTCTATATTATGCCGTGCTTTAATTGATCGCAAATGTAAGCTAATACCATTTACCACATTGTAAAGTAAATTTG
>DATDNG010000095.1:0-10998 GCA_036518375.1 Nitrososphaeraceae archaeon
GACTATTTTCCATGCAGAAAGGAAAGGAGCTGTAAACTAACACATATCATTAATTGGTTTAACATGTTTATTGATATGCATAACAAAATGATTACTCGCTATGCTGTTAAGTGAACACAGCCTTGATACCAGTTGATACCAATAGTGATTCCCTGATTCCACCTGTTACCATTGCATATTTTTACTGAACTTGTATAATAGGTAAAGAGTTTGTAATGGCTAATAATTTTATGTCGGTTTGCAAGTACTTGACAACAATTACAACGAAAAGTATTATAAAGTAGTTTTCAACGGCATAGATTATAATGGAGATATAGTATGCCTCTATAGTTTGAGTGGTAATACTTTCTATAGTCTAGGTTAGGGAATTCGATGATAATACGCTTGAAGAAGGATTTAAATTCATTATCTTGCATCTTAGGCATGCATGGATATTATCGTAGCTTGAGAATAACACATAATGGAGTCTGGTTAAAAATACCAACTTGGTTTATTTAATCTATCTTCAGACATAAAATAGGGGAATTTAGCTTTCATAGATCATCAAATTCTTTTCTTCAAGCAAAGTATGCAGATTGTGGACTGCTCTGTAAACCTCACTTTCTTTCTTTGCCCCTGTACAAACTAATTTACCACTCGCAAACAAGAGGATTACCGTCTTTGGATCCAGCATCCTATGTATGAGACCCGGAAACTGTTCTGGCTCATACATGCTTCTGGGGAGTACTCTAGCAGCAAGCTCGAGATGAATTTTCCCGCCAAGGCTTGCAGAGGCAACAATATTTTGGATTTCTATCTGGGGCTCATGTTCAATTGGGATTCCACCTTTCTTTAGCTTTTGAACCACGTTTCGCACTGCTTTAATGGCTTGTTCTTCTGACTTGGCCCCAGTACACACCATCTTACCAGAACTGAAAATTAGTGTAGCCGTTTTGGGTGATTTTAATCTGAAAACAAGTCCTGGGAATTGATCGGGATGATATTCTACATCGGGAAAGATTTGCGTAATTAAGTTTAGATTTACGGTCTGATTAACTGTCGCTGAGGCAACTACATTCTCTATGCTAACAATGGGCTTAGTTTGGGGCATTCTGGTAACAAAGGGGTTTATAAACGGGCAGTATATATACCTGCTACATGATCTTTATAGTACATTTAACTAGTTTTAGAGGAATATAAGTTTCAGAATTCACCGCTGATAACTATAGAATTTTCATGAAGGCAATACTTTGGTACATTGCGTTCATGTTTGCTAAATGGATATTTAATCATTCTTCTGCTTTAGAAATACAACAGTTTAAATTGATAATATTTGGATAAACAAGTATGCCAACACACGGATCATTGACTAAAGCTGGAAAGGTAAGAGGGCAGACACCAAAAATTCAGCCTAGACCTAGACTGAGTCCCGTATCAAAGGTTCGTAATAAGAATAATTTTATCAAACGGTTTGAAAAAAGAAGGTTGCCTGGGCAGAAAAAGCCAGAGCGAGGAGGGAGAAGGTAGTGATAATACGTAATTTCAATACCCTGTGCAAAATATATTTCTTTTTCGATCAGATTAAAATATTGAAGTAGACCATTGACTATATAAATATCCACACTGTCTAATTTATGGTTAGAGTGTCTAGAGGTGTAGGAATCATAGGATGTGGTACCATTGGAACTGAGCTTGCCCTGGCCATTGATAGTGGAAGGGTAAAGAATGCATCTATTGTTGCTCTTTTTGACGGGGTAAACCAAGTCGCTCTCTCATTGCAATATAGGCTCAGAAATAATAATCCACGCACATTTACTGATTTTGAGGAATTTATTTCATCGTCTTCTTTCAGAGATACAGATATTATTGTTGAGTCTGCCTCACAGGATGCTATTAAGAGATTTAGTAAAAAAATAGTGGAAAATGGCAAAAGTTTGATCGTAATGAGTGTTGGGGCTCTTTCGGACCCTCTTTTCCTATCGGAATTACTCGATATTGCATCTCATAATTCCGCTCGCATTTATGTGCCTACTGGTGCCATAGCTGGAATAGACGCTGTACGCAGTGTAAAACATCTACTTGATTCAGTCAGTCTTACTACAACAAAAAATCCTAAGGCCTTGGCTGATGCTCCTTTTTTCAATATCTCTGGAATTGACCTATATGCAATAACTAAGAAAACATTGATCTATGAAGGTCCTGCTGCTGACGCTGTAAAGAAATTCCCGACAAATGTAAACGTTGCGGCAATACTAAGTTTAGCTGGAATTGGCCTTGAAAAAACAAAGGTCAAAATCATAGTCGATCCTCATACGAACATAAACCAACATGAAATTATCGCCAGTGGTAAGTTCGGTGAGATGATAGTGTCAGTTCGTAACCTACCTAGTCCAACTAATCCAAAGACAAGTTTTCTTGCAATATTGTCCGCAATAGAGTGTTTACGGTCAGTTTGTGATGATGGCATTAGAATAGGAACATAGTCGATGAATATGATCTCGTTAGGTGTACTCGACAGTTTATATATGGTTTTGTTTTGGTTCCAATTAAGGTAGAAAGAATGAGCTACGGAGGATTTAGAAGAAGTGACAACTTTGGTCCCAAGCCAGTTGAAACTGGTAAAGAATATGATGTTCAGGTCACAGAGATCAGCAGAAAGGGAGATGGTATTGCAAGAATACAAGGATTTGTAATCTTTGTTAAGGATGGAAAGGTAGGTCAGAATGCAAAGATCCGTGTACTTCAAGTAGGAAACAGATTTGCCATCGCAGAAATAGTTAATGGCGCTTCCTCAGCAACAACGTCCGAACAGACAACAAGCTAAACTACTGCACGACGCAAGCAGTAATACCTTGTTTTTAATTATGTTCTGCAATAATAATATCTTTTATATTTATAATAAGTGTTTAGAGATACTGAAAGCAGAATTCTGAGTTGAGCATTTTAATGGAGGCAAGTATTGCCTATAATGCGTAGAAGTAAGGCAATGTTGTCCTCAATTATACTACTTTAAATGTCGTAGTTGACGTCGGATCATTGTTATCTATCGAAATGACAATGCTGGATACTGACTATAGGAATCGAATTTTGGCTGTGAAAGAGAAGAAGAATGCCGTAATTATTGCACATAATTATCAACTTCCTGAAGTACAGGACATTGCCGACTTTGTTGGTGATTCATTAGCTCTGTCTAGAAATGCGGCGCAAACTAATGCTGACACTATAATATTCTGTGGTGTCCATTTTATGGCTGAAACAGCCTCGATTATTTGCCCAGAGAAGAGGGTTTTGATTCCAGATTTGGGAGCAGGGTGTTCTCTGGCTTCTACTATTAATGCTCATGAGCTAAAAGCATGGATAACAGAGCACCCAAACGCTATAATAGTATGTTATGTCAACACCTCTGCTGAAGTAAAGGCACTGTCTGATTACTGTTGCACGTCTTCCAATGCAGTTAAAGTAGTAAATAGCATACCCAAAGATAGAGAAGTCCTTTTTCTACCGGATATGTTCTTAGGATCTTATGTAGCAGAGGTAACTAAGAGAAAAAACATGTATATCTGGCCGGGCGAATGTCATGTACATGCTGGCATACGTGCAGAAGAAATCAATAAGATGCTTGCAACTTTTAGAGACGCGGAGTTTCTGGTTCATCCGGAATGCAGCTGTACATCATCTACATTATATCACATGGCTACAGGTGAATTGACAAATAGAGGGCATGTGTTGTCAACGGAAGGAATGATGAATCATGCCAGAACATCAAATGCTAAGCACTTTGTAATCGCAACAGAAACAGGTATAATTCACAGAATGAAGAAGGAAAATCCAAACAAAGAGTTCATTCCTCTCAAAGAAGACGCAGTGTGTAAATATATGAAAAAGATCAGTTTAGAAAAGGTTTATAATTCACTAGTAAATGACATTTATGAAGTAAAGGTGCCTGCTAACATTGCGGAGAAGGCAAAGCTTTCAATCGACCGAATGTTGGCAATATTATAGAAGTAATGCAATTTTGAATTAATTAAATACAACTGATATTTTGCGAACCTGATTGCCCCTTCAAGCTCCATAAAAACAATGTAGGAATGAGCCTTGATGTTGAGATTTATTGAACTTTTAAGACCGCAACTATGATCTGATTTTCTCGATCATTTCGAGACTGAAATTAATCGCTTCTGGGGAATGAGTTAGATGACCAATTGAAATTATGTCAGGTCTTGATTTTGCATAGGATTTAACGTTTTGCAATCTTATCCCCCCAGAGACCTCAAGTTTAGCCCTCTTTCGAATGCCCTTCTTTGTTATCTCCTTTATTGTTCTAGATACATCTGAGGGAGAAAAATTGTCGAGCATTACAATGTCTGCACCGGCATTTATGGCTGCAATGGCAGAGTCCAAAGTTGTGACTTCACATTCTACTCTTACTGAGGAACCAACATTCTGTCTTGCTAGTTTAACAGATTTTTCCACAGATTCAGAAAAAAAAATATGATTATCCTTTATCAAAACCATGTCATCAAGTGCCATTCTGTGCGTGTCTCCTCCACCTATAGAGACCGCCTTCTTATCGAAAAATCGCAAGCCTGGCACAGTTTTACGTGTACAAGCAATTCTAATGGAGTCTTTATAAGCATCAACTGCATCAACGAACTTTCTGGTTTCGGTGGCGATACCGCTCATTCTCATTATTAGGTTGAGAGCAGTTCTCTCTGCCTTTAAAATAGATAGTGCTTTTCCAGTTATATCCATTACGATAGTTTGTTTTTCTACTATTGTGCCGTCCTTAACTAATGTGTGATTTCTGCAATCACAAATGTCAAAAATCATACCCGCCTCTTTGAGACCACAAACCATTGCTGTGTCCTCAGTTTTGCAGACAATTTGAGCTCGTGCAGAAGTGCTGGGAGAAAGAGTGGTATTGCTTGTGATGTCTCCAGTTCCGATGTCTTCAATAAGAAAATTTATCAGCGATTCTCGAACGTTAAAGTATGCCTGCAAGTTTTCCATTTTTGTGTCTGCTATGAAACTTTGTGAGCATACTTGTGAGGAATCGATATATCAAGGGTAGCAGCTATTTCAGATTTTAAAGCATCAAAAATGATGATAATTCCAGACCAATCCAGAGTGAGATCAGTTGCTTTACATATAGGGCATACTTTTCCAATAGTAACAGCTTTGCATTTTTTACACGCAACTTCTCTAGCCATTTACTTGCTTCCTCCTCCTTTCTTTGTCGTTGCTGGTGTTGGCGGTTGTTTTGCCTTTTTAATTTCCTGCTCTATCCATTCGCTTGCGCCAAGAAATGGTTGTCGACATGTTATACCAATTTTGCCCATTGCCACTCCTTTACCAAGACTTACAGCGGTCACTCTGGCACGAATTCTTGAACCGATCTTAAGTGACTTTGCACTCTGGTTAGCTATAATTACTCCCTGTTTAACATCGCTTCTTAAATAATCATCAGTTATTTGGGATAAATGTAGAAGAGCATCCGTCGGTCCGATTCTGACAAATGCTCCAAAGTCAGTAATTTCTACAACTTCGCCTTCTACTACTTCTTGTAGTTTTGGATAAAATGTCAGGGCCTCAAAAGTAACTCTGTGATATGTTGCACCGTCACCTGCAACCAACTTTCCGATAGCATTTGCAGTCGCGTCTATAATCATTACAACATAACCAAGCTCAGGACTGATCATACTTTCATACTTTTCCTTTAGAATTCCGATAGCAGTATCCTTAAGAGAGTTTGTCAGCCTGTTGGGAGGAATCCTCACTACGTCGCTCATATACACTCTGGCAAACATTTAATCATTTGATAATCTAAATATCAATTTATGAACCTTTGGATAAATATATTAGGCATTGTTAACTACATTCTTTATTTCGAATTTGACTGAAGAGTCCGTCACCTCAAATGTAGCGTCTTTTGCAATAGTATTTTTAAGCGTGGATTTAAGATATCCTTCAAAGAATTTTGATCCGTTTCTGCCTAATCTATGTCTTATTACAATAGTTCGAGTGTTCGTTTGAGACACTTCGTCATAAGTGCCGAGATGACCATATCTGCAGACAATCTTTTCGATGTACTCTAATACAGATTGTTCTGTAAGAGTTTTTTTCCAAAACATGATCGTATCGATCGGAACTGTTTCACCTAATTTCATACCCAACTTGTAAAGGTATTCGTGATCTCTTGTTTCAAGCAAGGAGATCAGTAACTCACGATTGATTACAATCATGTCAATCTTTGACAAATATCTAGTGAACTCACTATACCTC
Organism: Nitrososphaeraceae archaeon; assembly: GCA_036518375.1. Lineage (GTDB taxonomy): Archaea > Thermoproteota > Nitrososphaeria > Nitrososphaerales > Nitrososphaeraceae > Nitrososphaera_A. Next base: position 6,262 of record DATDNG010000095.1, read on the forward strand.
CTCAGAATGATGCCCACCAGTGCATTCACGGAAACACCCATTCTTTCTGCTTCTTCATCTAAGATTTTTGACAAATCGATATCAAATCTAAATGATCTCGTTACCGTAGCTGATCGAGCATCTCCGGTTACATTTGGTATCAATGTAGTTATATTAACTCCATTGTAATAAAGTGTTTGCATTTGTGCCGTGTCGACATTATATGTAATTAAATCTAGTGAAATAGTTGCTATTAGTGTGTCTGTAAACAGATTCCCTATATTGACTACAATCACTTTATTGGAAGAACAAGAATTGATGAAACAAGAACCCTCTGCTCCATTAAGGGTTAGTAATGAAGTATGTGGACTCTGCGATAGCAGGGCTTTAATCTTCGATGCGGAAACTAGTGAAACAGTTTGTAGTTCATGTGGAATGGTGATACACGATAATAACGAGTCATTGGGGCCCGAATGGAGAATTTATTCAGGTGACGACATTGAGAGCAAGAGCCGGACTGGGATGCCTATATCCTTAGCATTCCATGATATGGGCCTATCTACCTTCATATCTTACTCTAACGTAGATGCAAACGGTGCTGCAATCAGTCCTGAACAGATGAGCAAGATGCAGAGGATGCGACGATGGAATAAAATCTCTAGCAACAATAGAAGTTATCACCGGAACCTTAAGAATGCTTTTGCTATTCTAAGTACAATAAAAGATAAACTCTCCTTAAATGATGCTTTAATAGAAAAATCAGCGTATAATTATCGTAAGGCACTTGATAGACGAATCATTAAAGGAAGATCAATCCGAGCCTTAGTTGTTGCCTCTGTTTACGCAGCATGCAGGGAATTAAACATTCCCAGAACTCTGGACGAAATAGCAGAGACTGCTAACACTGATTCGATATTTGCCGGAAAATGTTATCGGTTACTTGTTAGGCATTTGAAGCTTCATTTGCCGGTAATAGATTCTAACGTATACCTTGCCAAAATAGCTAATAAAGCAAAGGTGAGCGAAAAAACATATAGAAGAGCTCTTGAAATGCTAACTACAATAAAAGAGAATCCTATCTCACATGGCAAAGACCCTAATGCTCTTGCTGTGGCGGTACTGTATGCCGCATGTCTAAAGGAGAGTGAAAAAGTCAGCCAAGCACAGATTGCTGTTGCTGGGGATACTAGCATAGTAACATTAAGAAAACGATTCCAAGATGTGAAGAAGATCTTCCCATAATAATTTTTTAATCCCTTTAAAAAGGTGCTACGAAGGTATCTAATGTTCGCCACTTCGTAACGTATTTGCTGAGCCAACAGCAGACTTTACAAATAACTTTACGCAAAGCTATTTTGCAAGTGTAAAGAATTGTAAAGGCAAAATCGTTGTTCATTATTTTACAAACAACTTTTTGTAAAGCCGTTTTCTCTTGTGTAAAGCCATTTGTAAAGCTATATCGGCTTTTTGTAAAGCTATTATGCGTTCGTTTATGTTATTGTCAAATATCAATAATTTTACGTTAGAATAGTGTAGGTTACACACATAGGTCTTTAATTGTAAAGTGTAAAGTTATTGCAGTCTATGTCTTTTCGCTTTCAGATATGAAAGTAGACAGGACCAAGGTCACAAATATCCTAATAAAATGCAGTTAAGTTAACGGAGCCGACAATTAGATGAATCGTTTAAATATCATATATGTAAATTTTTATTAATAACATGGTTTCTGTTGACACGGTTCTTTCTGCATTAAAGAAGGTTGTTGATCCTGAACTACATAAAGACATAGTTTCTATGGGTATGATAAAGGAGTTAGCCATTAATAATGGCAAAGTTGCATTCACACTCGAACTTACCACTCCTGCATGTCCCTTCAATAGCGATATTGAACAGGACGTTCGGAATACTATTGCAAATCTGGGAGTGAAGGAACTTGACCTAAAAGTCACAGCTCGAGTAATGGAAGGGCGTGCTATATCTATGGATGAGCTATTGCCTGGAGTTAAGAATATTTTGGCAGTTGCCAGTGGAAAAGGAGGTGTAGGAAAAACAACAGTATCTGTAAATTTAGCTATAGCATTGGCAAAGACAGGCGCAAAAGTCGGATTATTGGATGCAGATATCTATGGCCCTAGTGTTCCATTAATGCTTGGTTTAAAGGCTTCTCCAGAAGTTATTAACAATAAAATCCAGCCTCCAATTTCCGAGGGCATTAAAGTAATTTCTATGGGATTCTTCTATGAACAATCACAGCAAGCGGGAATTTACAGAGGTCCAATTATTTCAGGCATAGTAAAGCAATTTCTAACTGATGTTAACTGGGGCGACCTTGACTATTTGATAATAGATTTACCGCCAGGTACCGGTGATGCACCGTTAACCATAGCTCAGACAATTCCCATTACTGGAATATTGATAGTAACAACACCACAAGATGTTGCCATGAATGTAGCTGTCAAAGCAATAGGTATGTTCAATAAATTAAATGTACCGATTGTTGGTGTTATCGAAAATATGAGCTACCTCGAATGTCCGCATTGTAAAGAGCATACACATATCTTCGGTAAGGGCGGTGGACAGTTAGTAAGTGAACAATTCAAAATTCCATTCATTGGAGAAATCCCCCTTCATCCTCAGATTATGACGGGAAGTGACATTGGCAAATCCGTGATTATTTCTGATCCTGATTCTATTCACTCGCATGCATTTAGCAAGGTTGCTAAGACTATAGCAGGTAGAATTAGTGTCATCGCTGCAGAGATGCGGGCGCAAGAAGCGGCCGAATCCAATCAATCAGGGGCTAGAGATTCATTTAGCCAAGCTGAAACTCAGAATGCCCCTCACTTGTAGTGATATAAGTATTCTCAAAGAGCCCTTTGGTATTCTAATAAAAGATGAGGATCTAACCAAAGAAAAAATTAAAGACGTCTTAAATAACGCTAAGAAGGTGGTGTCGGTAGGTGATTCTACTACAGATCGATTAATATCCTATGACATTTTGCCCAATATTTCGGTTGTTGATAACAAGGAGCGACGAAGAAAACGCAAGGGAGGCTTACACAATCAGAATACTAACGTACATGAATTGCATTGTACCAATCCTGCTGGCAGTATCTGTAGAGAAGCTGTTGCGATTTTGCACAAGGCATTAAGAATATCCACTCCTGTTAAAGTCGTAGTCTATGGAGAGGAAGATTTGCTGGCTTTACCCATCATTGCTGCCGCTCCTTACCGCACATTTGTTTTATATGGTCAACCATTAGAGGGAATAGTTGTGGTCACTATTACGCCAGCGATGCGTAAGAAGGCTAAAGACATAATTGACAAAATAGGAATCACCTAATTTCTAGGGAATGATGATGTGGTGGCTACATGATTTTCAAAAAGAAAAACATGATTACATGTACCAATCTCTGACCCCAGCCAAATTTTTTTCGTTGTCAAACACAGTTTGAACGGACGCGGATAAACACAATCTATGAATTAACTCGCTATCGATATTTGTATGTCTATAATGTAATAACAAAATTTTAATTCATGTCCTCTGTTTATTGCATTCATCGCCGTCTACTTTAGGATAACAAATTTGGATATTACAATTTTTCATACAGCCATTGCATCTACTTTTGTATTAGAAGGAGAAGGTATCTCAATCAATCAATTAAATGTCAATAAGGCTTGATATTGCTACGATCATTTAGAATGACATTCACATTGGCATTTTACTATTTTGATATCAAAAGAACAATCTCGAGTAGGTCCGGATGAATCCCCTATCGGCCATTCACCTGGACAGTCCATATGTCTTCCATGCTTACAAAAGAAAGTAAAAGTCAATCAAATATATATTATGACAATGGATTTAAAATTTTTTCATGTTCGATCGTATGTATAATAAAACTAAAGATCAATGTTGAATAGCTGCGGCGCATAAATTGATCCCTCTCTGAGGCGTTTTACCTTTGCAACTGAAAGATAATGAGGCCAGATCGTGACTATAATTGCTCCTTGTGGAACATCCTCGGGGACTTCAATAACCTCAATATCGTTTTGATTAACACCATATTCACTTAGCTTTTCCTTGCTAAGCTTGATAATGTCTTCAGGCATCCCACTACTATAAACATATACCTTGCCAGAGTAATCGATTTTGTTACCCATTAAAGGTATTATCCAAAAAGGGTGTTACTAAAATGTAGTGCTAAATATATATATAAAACAAGCAATAAGATGAGATGGATGTAATTGTCAGCATTGTTTTGTCCCTGCTTGAATCTATCCACTCATGCTGAATATGCGAGAACCTAAATATCCCATAATAAGATGATTGATTAAGAGGTAATCTCTTGAGTTCACTGTTCTCCTCACTTTTGCTGTTTTTTCTTCAACATCGTTTGTTATGGATGGAATAACATATTCATGACTCCCTTAAGACCCTTTAGAGATTTCGCTTTCTATCTTATAGAAATTAACAGGTCGTAGAATTGGGTCTTAAGATAAATTAGACTGTCTATGGTGTTATTATCATGATAATTTTTTTCAATTTGGATTCTAATACATTCTGTTGCCTAGCGAGGGCGTGTTTTCCTACAATATTCATATTGTACATAATTTAATGTATCATGCCTATTGTCAAGATCCAACCCTCTTCATTTTGGAGCCACATTTAGGACAAGCAGCCTGATTATGCTTTGTTCCGCAGGTCATACAATAGTAGCTTAACGAACTGCTGCCAAACATTCCTGTTGTTCCAGGTAT